>CAJUQS010000065.1 GCA_910588365.1 uncultured Oscillospiraceae bacterium
ATAGCTGCATAGGTGGGAGGACAATCTGGGTCGCACGGTCCGGCATCGTACCCCGATGTATCGAGTACGATACCGAATGTGCTTCTATATACCGCGATACTGCGGATTTGAACGGTGTTCGACCGTTTTGATTTTGGTGGAGGTGAGGGGAGTCGAACCCCTGTCCGAAAACAATTTCACGGAATTTTCTCCGGGCGCAGACGGTTATTGCGGGCGGCTAAATCCGCCCTGTTCCCCTTCCGGCAGGCAAGCCGTCACGCCTGCTGGTCAGGTAAGAGTCATGATGCATGGCGCGGTCAACTCTTTCCGCACTCACGTTCACTGCTAAACGACGCCCTTGCTAGGCCGCAGTACTCCTAGGTCGGACGGCCGCCTTTAATCAGGCAGCGAGAAGAACAGGTTCGTTGTTCTTTAATTTATAAAGTTGCCCATTTTTAAGGTGGTCAGGCGCCACCGCCCGCTGATCCCGCTTCCTCATCCCCGTCGAAACCGGTACACCCCCATAGGTGCGGATTGAGCATAGCACAATCCGCGTGGGAAAGCAAGTAAATTTTCTGTAACAATGTCTGACACAGCTCCCAACGCCGCGCCCTTCAAACAGACTTTAGGCCTTCTCCGGCTCCGGATAGTCCTCGCCCTGGGTGTCCACCCGGATGGAGGTGATAACCTGGGGCTTTTTGGGCTTATCGTCCATCATGCTCCGGGGCACCCTGGAGACGGCCACGGCGGCCTCCGCGTTTTCAGTGATTCTGCCGAAGGCGGCGTACTGCCCGTCCAGGTGGGGGGCGGCGTCCACCATGATAAAGAACTGACTGCCCGCGCTGTCCGGGTGCATGGACCTGGCCATGGACAGCACGCCCAGCGTGTGCTTCAGGTCGTTTTTCTCAAAGCCGTTGCCGCTGAACTCCCCGCGGATGCTGTAGCCGGGGCCGCCGGTTCCGTTGCCGTCAGGGCAGCCGCCCTGAATCATGAAGCCGGGGATGACCCGGTGGAAGATCAGGCCGTCATAGTAGCCGCTGTTGGCCAGAGCGATAAAATTACGGACCGTGTTGGGGGCCTTCTCCGGATACAGCTCCCCAGTCATGGTCTGGCCATTCTCCAGAACAATGGTAACAATTGGTTTGCTCATTATCTTTCTCCTCCGAAGCTTATCTGTTATAGGATTTCATCGCCCGGTCAATGTCCCGTTTGGCGTCCCGCTTGGCCATGGCGTCCCGCTTGTCGTAGTTCTTTTTGCCCTTGCACAGGCCAACCTCCACCTTCACCCTGGCGTTTTTGAAATAGACGCTCAAAGGGATCAGGGCGTAGCCGTCCTGCTGGACATAGGCCTGCAGGCGGTTGATCTCCCGCTTGTGCATCAGCAGGCGGCGGGGCCGCACCGGGTCTCGGTTGAAGATATTGCCGTGCTCATAGGGGCTCACATGCATCCCGTGGAGGTAGATCTCCCCGTTTTTGGCGATGCAGTAGGAGTCCTTCAGATTCAGAGTGCCCGCCCGGATGGACTTGACCTCCGTACCGAACAGCTCGATGCCCGCCTCGTATCGGTCCTCCACGAAGTAGTCGTGGTGGGCTTTCCGGTTCTGCGCGGCGATTTTCACGCCCTTCCGTTCCGCCATGAAACCCCTCCTTTCCTGAAATCGCCCCCAGTATACCACATTTTTCCGCCCGGCGCAAGCCGGGAAATGTCGAAAAGCCCCCGGCCTGTCTGAAACGAATCAAACAGGCCGGGGTTTATGCGTATGCCGCCGCTATCCCTCTGCCGGCGCGTCCTCCGTCCCGATGTGCTCGGTCCGCTCCCCCTGGAGGGTGGCGGTGCCCAGGTAGATGGAGGGCCCGGACGATAGGACCAGGCTGCCCCCATCCTCAGTGAGGCGCACCTGGTGTAATTTGCTGCTGGCGAGGCCCAGCCAGTCGATGGCCGCGCCGTAGGTCCGGGAGCCATAGAGCCCCTGGACCTTGGAGACCGTGCGCAGCTCCAGATAATCCTCCAGGATGGTCCCATCCGGCTGATGGATATAGTAGTGGAGCACGGCCGACTCCGGCGGCACGCCCACCGCGCCGGGGTCCCAGCGGACCACCTCCCCGGGGGCGAGGGTCAGACTGTCGGTTGGCGTCCCGTCCGTACCCCGGAGGGTGTCCTCCCTGGCGTAGATCGTGACGTGGTCAAACTCCCCCGCGAACCGGATGGGCAGCCCGTAGCCCGGATTGCAGGTCCACAGATAGCCGCCGAAACCGCCGCCGGAACCCGGCATCAAAAAGGGGAACGCCTGGTCAAGGTCAATCAGCTCGTAGAGCCGCAGGGGAGGGGTGCCCTCACTGAGCCACAGCCAGGTTCCGCCCCCCTCCAGGGACAGCTCCCAGACAGCCATGCCCGACTCGTCCTGGCTGTCCTTGCGGTAGAACCGCTCCGCCACCTCTGTAACCTCCGTTGGGACCATCTGCTCCAGGCCGCCCGCCTGGGCGTAGCTGTCAAAGAGCCTCAAAAACTCCGTCCGGCTGTAGGTCCTGGTCCTATCCAGCTCCCCGGCGAAGACGGTCTCTCCCTCCCCGTCCAGAATGGTCAGAAAAGGCCCCTCCTCCAGCACGCGGGCGTAATGGCTGCCGTCCGGGGGCAGATAGTTCAGGGAGGCCAGTTCGTAGAGCAGCTGGCCCCCGGTGTAGGCTGTCACCCCGGTGGCCTGGCTGTAATAGCTGCGCAGCAGAGCGTAGAGCCCCGTGTCGTCAAAGGACACCCAGCCCTCCGCGCCGTCCAGCGTTCCCACCCCGTTGGGGCAGACCAGCAGGCGGCGGTTCTTCCCCTGAACCACCAGATCCAGGGACAGCGCCATCGTCTGGCTCTCCGCGCTCTCCTCCGCAGCCGGCTGGTAGGTGAGTCCGTCCAGGAGTTCCGCCATGGCCGCCACTGTATCCGGGTCCTCCCACCGGGGCGGAATGGAGCTGAGGAGAGGGCTTGAAATGGTGAAGAAGTCCCCCTCGGGGGCCGGGAGCGGCTTCTCCGTCTTGGGGTCCGTGAGAAAGCACACCGCCGCCGCCGCGCACAAAGCCAGGGACACCAGTACCACCCAGAAGGCCGGCTTTTTGTAGTTCAGCACGTTTTTCACCCGCTCCTTTACGCCCACCTCCCCAAAGGCCAGGGGGCAGGCGGCAATGGCGCTCCCCCGGACGCTGCACCGGAGCAGGGCCTGGGAGTAGGGCTTTTTGCTCCGGGCCCCCAGCTCCCGGATGACCGCCTCGTCGCAGGCCAGCTCGATGTCCCGGCACAGCAGGACGTAGGCCAGCCAGATGAGGGGGTGGAACCAGTACACTGCCAGCAGCAGGAAGCCCAGGGGCTTGATCCAGTGGTCGCGCCGCCGCAGGTGGGCCCGCTCATGGGCCAGGACGTAGGCCCGGCTCTCCGCGTCCAGTCCCGCGGGCAGGTAGATGCGGGGCCTGAACAGCCCCAGCAGGAAGGGGGAGGCGATTCCGTCGCACAGCCACACGTTGTCCCCCTCGGGCACCGCCGCGGCCACCCGGCGGCGCAGCCGCAGCCAGCTGACCAGGGCCCACAGGCACAGGGCGGCCAGCCCCGCCAGCCAGACCGCCCCGCAGATGAAGACCGCGCTGCGGGTATGCCCGTCAGGGCCTGCCGCTGCCCCGTAAAAGTCAACGAGCTGCTCGCTGACTGCTTTGTTGAGGGCGGCTGCACCGGAGCTGACCTGGAAGGTGCCCTGCGCAAGCACGGCCTGCGGGACCGTCTCCGCGCTGGGGATCAGGCTCAGCATACTTTCAATTGAAAACGGGCACACCAGCCGCACCGCCACCAGGGCCCACAGCAGGCACCGCATGGATTTAGGCGCTTTTTGCAGCACCAGCCGCAGCAAAACCACCGCCAGAATCAGCCAGCCCGCGGCGGCGCTCCGGTTCCACAGGGACAAAAGCAGGCGTTCCATGGCTATTCCTCCTCATACTGGTCGATGAGCCGGCGGATCTCCTCCGCCTCCTGCCGGCTCAGTGGCTTTCCGCCGGCGAAGGCGGCGATGAAGCGGGGCAGGGATCCGTCAAAGGCCCGGTCCACGAACTGGCGGCTCTCGCTGCGCTGGACCTGCTCCCGGCTGACCAGGGCGGTAACGGTGGCGCTCTCCAGCTTCACCACGCCCCGCTCCGCCAGCCGCCGGATGACGGTGTAGGTGGTGGACTTCTTCCACCCCAGCTTCTCCCGGCACAGCCGTACCAGCTCCGTACTGCCCACCGGCTCCCGCTCCCAGAGAAGCTGGCAGAAGCGGTACTCACTCTCGAAAATCTTCGGCGTCTCCATGGCGCACCTCCCAGGTTTAATTAGTTAGACCTCATGAATAGTCTAACAGATTAGACCTTGTTTGTCAAGATACGGATCTCATGCCGCAAAAAAACCACGGACGCATTTTTGCGTCCGTGGGCTGTTGAACTTGTTTTGGGGATTGGGAAGGGGCCCTATCTGCCCAGCATCTCCCGGACCTGCCGGACGATGTTGGACGCGCACAGGCCGAACTGCTCCAGCAGGGCGGCGGCGGGGCCGGAGTGGCCGTACTCGTCGTTCACCCCGATGCGCCGGACCGGGGTGGGGCACTTCTCGGCCAGGACGGCGCATACCGCCTCGCCCAGGCCGCCGATGATGCTGTGCTCCTCCACCGTGACGATCCTGCCGCACTCCTGGGCGGCCTTCAGCACCAGGGCCTCGTCCAGGGGCTTGATGGTGGCCATGTTGATCACCCGGGCGTTGATGCCCGCCTCCGCCAGGATCTTTCCGGACTCGATGGCCTCGGGCACCATGATGCCGGTGGCGATGATGGCGATATCCGTGCCCTCGCGGAGGACCTCGCCCCTGCCGATCTGGAACTTGAAGTCCTCGCCGTGGAACACGGGGGTGGCGGCGCGGCCGAAGCGCATGTACACCGGCCCCTCCATCTCATAGGCGGCCCGCACCATCTGCCGGGCCTCCACATCGTCCGCGGGGCACATGACCGTCATGCCGGGGATGGTGCGCATGAGGGCGAAATCCTCGCAGCACTGGTGGCTGGCGCCGTCCTCGCCCACGGAGATGCCGCCGTGGGTGGCGCCGATTTTCACGTTCAGGTGGGGGTAGCCCACGGTATTGCGGACCTGCTCATAGGCCCGGCCGGCGGCGAACATGGCGAAGGTGGCGGCGAAGGGCACCAGGCCCATGGTGGCCAGACCGGCGGCCACGTTGATCATGTTGGCCTCGGCGATGCCGCAGTCGAAGTGGCGGTCCGGGAAAGCCTTCTGAAAGATATTGGTCTTGGTGGCGCCCGCCAGATCGGCGTCCAGAACCACCAGGTTCTCCGTCTCGGCCCCCAGCTCCTTGAGGGCGCTGCCGTAGCTGTCGCGGGTGGCGACTTTCTTTACATCTGCCATTGCTTACACCTCCAGTGCCCTGCGGGCCTCGGAGAGCTCCTCCATGCCCTTGGCGTACTCCTCGTCGTTGGGCGCCTTGCCGTGCCACCCGGCGTTGTCCTCCATGTAGGAGACGCCCTTGCCCTTGGTGGTCTTCATCAGAATGGCGGTGGGCCTGCCGCTGCCCTTGTTGGCGTGGAACCGGGCAAAGGCGGACTCGATCTCGTCAAAGTCGTGCCCGTTGATGCTCACCACGTCGCAGCCGAAGGCGGCAAACTTGGCGTCCACGGGCTCGGTGTTCATCACGTCGCAGGTGCGCCCGTCGATCTGCAGGCCGTTGATGTCCGCGATGATGCACAGGTTGTCCAGCTTGTAGTGGGCGGCAAACATGGCGGCCTCCCACACCTGGCCCTCCGCCAGCTCGCCGTCCCCCAGCAGGGTGTAGACGTTCACATCCTTGCCCAGGTACTTGGCGCCCTTGGCCATGCCGGCGGCGGCGGAGATACCCTGGCCCAGGGAGCCGGTGGACATATCCACCCCGGGGACGCTGTTCATGTTGGGGTGGCCCTGGAGGTAGCTGTCAATGTGGCGCAGCGTGGGCAGATCCTCCACGGGGAAGTAGCCCCGCAGAGCAAGGGCGGCGTACAGCCCCGGGGCGGTATGTCCCTTGGACAGGACGAAGCGGTCCCGATCCTCCCACCGGGGATTTTTCGGGTCAATGCGCAGCTCCTTGAAGTAGAGGTAGGTAAACAGGTCGGCGGCGGAGAGACTGCCGCCGGGGTGCCCCGCCTTCGCCCCGTGGGTGCTGGTCAGGACGCCCTCCCGTACGCTGACAGCGGTCAGCTGCAGGGACTTTTTTTCCGCAGGTGTCATTGGGTACCTCCTTATTTTAAAAGATTTATTCAGAGCCTGAATCCACGGCTGTGAAGATTGCGGCTCCCTTTGCCTGTCTGGATTATAAAGCAAAGCGCCCCGATTTGCAAGAGCTTTCCACCCTTTTTGCCCCGGGATTTTCAGCGATTTGCCAATTTTATCAAAGGTAAATTGCAACAAAAACAGCGGTTCTGTGCAGATAATTTCACGCCAATAATCATTTGGCCAAAAATCCATGCGGAAATGTTTTGGCTGAATTGCACAAAACCGCGGGAAACCAGGGGGGCAGACTGTAAAAACCGGCAGGATTGGACAGAAAAAGCAGTTGCAAGATATCATGGTTTTTGATATAACAGATAGGTAAAAGAACTGGAGAACCCATCTCCACGGGAAGTGCGCGGTCGTTCTTCCAGACAGCATCTCCCGGTATATTTTTAAAAGGAGTTTTATTGAACAATGAAGCAGTTTACTTACACGATTACCGATCCTCTGGGCATCCACGCCCGTCCCGCCGGCCAGCTGGCCAAGCTGGCCAAGAGCTTTGCCGATACCACCGCCACCATCACCAAGGGGGAGAAGACCGTCAAGCTCAGCCAGCTGATGATGCTTATGGGCCTGGCCATCAAGAAGGACCAGGAGGTCACCATCACTGTGGAGGGCCCCGCGGAGGAGGAGGCCGCTGCCGCGCTGAAGGCCTTCTTTGAGGAGAACCTCTGAGGACCTGCCGCTGAAAACCGCTGTGCGCCGGCGCTGTCTGCGAAGAGCGCCGGCGCTTCTTTTGATTTTGATAAGGAGGAGCAGACATGATTTTGATGCAGGGCAAGGGTGTTTCCACCGGGGTGGAGCGTGGCAAGCTCTATTTCTACCACCGCGCGGACAGCACCGTCGTCAAGTGCGCATCTGACAATCTGGAGGAGGAGAAGCGCCGCTTGGTCGATGCCCAGGAGAAAGCCAGGGAGCAGCTGGAGCAGCTGGCGGAGAAGTGCCGGGAGGAGGCGGGGGACGAGTCCGCCATCCTCTTTGAGACCCACGCCCTGTTTGTGGAGGACGAGGACTACGTTGAGTGCATCATGAACGAGCTGGAGGCGGAGCAGTGCAACATCGAGCACGCCGTTCAAACCGCGGGCGTCCAGTTTGCGGAGATGTTCGCCAATATGGACGACGCCTATATGCAGGCCCGGGCGGCGGACGTCCGGGACGTGACCCAGCGCATTCTCAACAACCTCATGGGCATCGTCCCCGGCGGCATCGACTCCGAGGAGCCGGTGATCCTGGCGGCCGACGATCTGGCGCCCTCTGAGACCATCCAGCTGGACAAGAGCAAAATTCTGGCCTTCGCCACCCAGGGCGGCTCCGGCAACAGCCATACCGCCATTCTCGCCCGCACCATGGGCATCCCCGCCATCTGCGGCCTGGGCGACAGCATCAGGCCCGAGTACGCCGGGCGCATGGCCTACATAGACGGCGAGACGGGGCGGCTGGTCATCGATCCCGACGAGATTACCCTCAAGGGCTTCCAGGACAAGTACCAGAAGCAGGTGGAGATGAAGCGGCTGCTCCAGGCCATGAAGGGGCAGGAGGACGTGACGCTGGACGGCAAGCACGTCAACGTCTACTGCAACATCGGCTCCCCGGCGGACGTGGATGCGGTTCTGGCCAACGACGGCCAGGGTATCGGCCTGTTCCGCTCGGAGTTCCTCTACCTGGCCGCCAGCGACTACCCCACCGAGGACGAGCAGTTCGCCGCCTACAAGGCGGTGGCCGCGGCCATGAACGGCAAGCGGGTCATCATCCGCACCCTGGACATCGGCGCGGACAAGCAGGCGGACTACTTCAACCTGACCAAGGAGGAGAACCCGGCCATGGGCCTGCGGGCCATCCGCATCTGCCTGAACCGGCCGGAGGTGTTCCGCACCCAGCTGCGGGCGCTGTACCGGGCCTCCGCCTTCGGCAAGGTGGCCATCATGTTCCCCATGATTACCTCCGTATGGGAGATCAAGGAGTGCCGCCGGGCCTGCAAGAGCGTGATGCAGGAGCTGCAGGAGGAGGGCGTCCCCTTCAACCCGGACACCGAGATCGGCATCATGATCGAGACGCCGGCCTCCGTGTTCATCGCGGACGAACTGGCCAAGGAGGTGGACTTCTTCTCCGTGGGCACCAACGATCTGACCCAGTACACCCTGGCCTGCGACCGGCAGTGCAACGATCTGGGCAAGTTCTTTGATCCCCACCATCCCGCCGTGCTGCGGGCGCTGAAGCACGCCGCCGATGCGGCCCACGCCAACGGCATCTGGATCGGCATCTGCGGCGAGCTGGGGGCGGATCTGACGCTGCTGCCCACCTTCCTGGCTCTGGGCATGGACGAGCTGAGCGTCTCCCCCGCCAGCGTGCTGCCCCTGCGGGCGGAGATCCGCAAGAGCATCGCCAAGACCTGCGATCTGAAGCTGCTGGAGTGTTAGGCCGCCGCCGGCAGCCCTGCGGGGGTTTTCGCCGAAAGCGAACATAAAATTTCATCACCTTTCTGACACACAGGCGCCCCGGGGATCTGCAATATCCCCGGGGCGCCCCTCTGCCGCAAAAAAATTTCCCGGGGGCCTTTCCCCGGGAAACTTTCTGTGGTATAGTGTAGCGAAGTATGAAGGAAAGAGGGGGTGGGGAGCGCATGGAATATCTCTCCCACAGCGAGACAGAAACCGAGGCTGCCGGCGAGGCCCTGGCCGCCCGGCTGAAGGCCGGAGACGTGGTGGCCTACCGGGGCGATCTGGGGGCGGGCAAGACTGCCTTCACCCGGGGGCTGGCCCGGGGGCTGGGCTGTACGGGCCGGGTGTCCAGTCCCACCTTCACCATCGTCAACGAGCACGAGGGGCGGCTGCCCCTGTTCCACTTCGACCTGTACCGCCTGGGGGACGGGGAGGAGCTCTTCGACATCGGCTGGGAGGACTACCTGGACCGCGGCGGCGTGTGCGCGGTGGAGTGGAGTGAGCGGGCCTGGTCCCTCCTGCCGCCGGAGACGGTCTATGTCTCCATCTGCCGCTGCGCTGAGGATGAAAACTGGCGGCGCATTACGATTGAGGGGGGAGATCGATGAAGCTGTTGGCACTGGAGAGCTCCGCCAGGGCGGCCTCCTGCGCGGTGCTGGAGGACGGCGCGCCGCTGGCCAGCGCGTGGCAGGCGGCGGGCCTGACCCACAGCCGGACGCTGCTGCCCATGGCGGAGGATATGCTGCGAAACAGCGGGCTCACATGGGGGGATATGGACGCCATCGCCGTGGCGGCGGGGCCGGGGTCCTTCACAGGGCTCCGCATCGGCGTGGCGGCGGTGAAGGGACTGGCCTGGGCGGCGGAGAAGCCCTGCGTCCCCGTCTCCACCCTGGAGGCTATGGCGTGGCCCCTGGCCCACCTGGAGGGAATTACCGTCTGCGCCATGGACGCGCGGCGGCAGCAGATCTACAACGCCGTGTTCCGCTCCGGGGGCGGAGAGCTGATTCGCCTGCGGGAGGACCGGGCCGTCTCCCTGGAGGAGGCCGCCGCGGATCTGGCGGACTTGGAAGGCCCTCTCACCATCGTGGGGGATGGAGCCCGGCTGTGCTGTGACTTTCTCACACAGCGGGGGATCTCCTGCCGTCTGGCGCCGGCCCATCTGCTGCTCCAGAGCGCCGTCGGCGTGGGAATGGCGGCCGGCCGGAGCTGGCCCGGCGGGGCGGTTTCCGCCCAGGAGCTGGCGCCGGTGTACCTCCGCCTGAGTCAGGCCGAGCGGGAGCGGCTGGCCCGGGAGCAGGCGCGGGGGGATCAGTCCGGGTCATAGCCGTTCTTCCGGTACACCAGCAGGAATACGGCCGCCGCCAGGACGATCTCCGCCCCGATGACCGACAGGCCGAAGAGGTCCGCTTTGGGCGTACCCTCCGCCAGGGCGCTGACGGTGTTGGACAGCACGCCGGTGAACAGGAAGCGGCTGATTTTTTCGGCCGTCGCGTTAAAGGCCCCGATGGTGGGCGTCAGCACCAGCACCAGCATGGGGACGGTGGTGAGTGTGCTGGCCGTCACCTGGTTCTTGGCGCACAGGCCGAAGATCATGCCGATGACAGACGACGCCAGGGCGCACAGCAGGGAGATCCCCAGCCAGATTCCCCAGCCGGCGGCGGGGAGGCGCAGTCCGGCCGCCGGGATGATGAGGGCGTTGACCGCCGTGATCAGTGCGGCTGCCGGCAGTATGCTTCCCAGGAAGAACTCCAGGCCGTTGACCGAGGAGGTCATGAGGGCGCGGAGGGTATGCTTCTCTTTTTCCTCCGCCAGGGCCATACCGGTGCAGGCGATTCCGGTTATGGCGGTGTTCATCAGCGCGCCCAGGCCCGCCGCCATGGAGCGCAGGGTGCTGTTCATCTCCCCGCCCTCAGAGGCGGCGAGGGAGCCGTAGACCAGATTCATGACCACAGTGATGCCCAGGGAAAAGATGGGCATGATGATAAAGTTTTTGCTCAGCAGTGTCCGCCATTTCATGGAGAGAATGGCGGACAATTTGTTTAAATGGATGGGTTTCATTGCAGCGTCCTCCCCGTTACCGTCAGAAATACGCTCTCCAGGGTGGGCTCGCAGGAGTGGAGGCTGGCGACCCTGTCCTCCCGCAGCAGCGCGGAGAGCCTGTCCACGTCCTCGCCGGTCTGGCCCAGCAGCAGCCTGGTGCCGTCCGTGAGGCGGACGCGGTAGCGCTTTAGCTGGTTGTAGCGCAGGCACAGCTCCTCCGGAGTTCCATACTCCACGATTTGGCCGTCGTTGAGCAGTGCCACATGGCTGCAAAGCCTGGCCGCCTCCTCCATGTTGTGGGTGGTCAGGAAGATGGCCATGCCCTCGTCCCGCAGCTCCGTCAGCAGGCTGTGGATGTCCAGAGCGGTGGAGGGGTCCAGACCGCTGGTGGGCTCATCCAGAAACAGGACCTTGGGCCGGTGGAGTATCGCCCGGACCAGCACCAGCCGCTGGGCCTGCCCCTTGGAGAGCTTGCCCGCCGGTTTTTTCCGGTGTTCCCAGAGGCCCGCCCGCTTGAGCAGTTCCTCGACGCGGGCGGCGTCCACCCGGAGAATTTTTGCGAAATAGTGCAGGTTGGCATAGACGGTCAGCCGCTCGTAGACGCCGGACTGGTCGGTGACGATGCCGATTTGTTCATAGATGGTTTCGTTGATGTTCTCTACGCGGGTGCCCAGAACGAAGGCCTCCCCGGAGGATGCCTTCAGCTGGCCGGTGAGGATCTTGATGGCAGTGGTTTTGCCCGCGCCGCTGGGGCCCAGGAAGCCCAGAATCTCGCCCCTGTGCAGGACGGCGCTGAGGTCTTTGAGTACCTCCGTCCGGCCGAAGCGCTTGGAGATATGCTCCAGCCGGATGCAGTCGTTGGTCATGCAGTTCACTCCTTTCTTGCGCGATGATTATATCACGCGGCGGCGGGAAGATGTTCATAATTTCCCAAATGGTAGGCCATGATTCCTGAATGGAGCAAACAGACGCTGTGCCGGGAATGGCGGAACAGCCGTTAGGGATTGGAGACGTACAGAAATTATTAAGGATCCCTTAATATCCTCATGTTAAAGAATCTTTAAACTTTCCGCAGGTTTCAAATTAAAATTTCTTTGTTACTATCCAATCATACCACACGAGTACCCATCATCCGCTGTGCGCAGGGAAGGAGAAGAAACATGGAAATGCTGGATACGATTTTATTTGTCCTGTCGTTGAGTCTGAAGATTTTCACGCTCTATTTTGCCGCTGTGGCGGTCTTTGCCCTGCGGCGGCGGAAGCGCTTTCCCCGGAGTGCGCCCCAGACCCGCTTCGCCGTAGTGGTGGCGGCCCGAAACGAGGAGGCGGTTATCGGGAATCTGGTTTGCAGTGTGCTGAGCCAGGAGTACCCGGAGGCGCTGCGCGATGTGTATGTGGTCCCCAACAACTGCACCGACTTCACCGAGGCGGCGGCGGCCGCCGCCGGGGCGGAGATCATCCACTGCCTGGGCCCGGTTTCCAGCAAGGGGGACGCCCTGCACCAGGCCTTTGCCCAGCTCCTGCCCAAGGGCTACGACGCGTTTTTGGTCTTTGACGCGGACAACGTGCTCGCCCCCGATTACCTCTCCCGGATGAACGACGCCTTCGCCAGCGGCGCGCAGGTCTGCAAGTCCCGCACCCGGGCGCAGAATCCCACGGCCAGCGGCGTGGCGGGGTGCTACGGGCTGTACAACGTGATTTTCGATCTCATCTGGAACCGCGCCCGGGCGGCCTGCGGCCTCTCCGCCAAGCTGGTGGGAACGGGCTTCGGATTCCGCCGGGAGGTGCTGGAGCACCTGGGCGGCTGGAACACCTCCACCATCGCCGAGGACGCGGAGTTTGCCGCCCAGTGCGCCGGAGCGGGCTACCGGGTATGCTGGGTGCCGGACGCCCTCAACTACGATGAGGAGCCCAACAGCTTCCGGCTGTCCCTGCGCCAGCGCAAGCGGTGGTGCAGCGGCGTGATGCAGGTGGCCAAGCAGGAGGTCGGCAGGCTCTGGCGCACCGGCGTACCCCGGCCCGTGCTCCGCTGGGATATCACCATGTTCCTGCTGGCGCCCTTTACACAGGCGGCTTCCGGCCTGCTGCTCCTGCTGGGCATCCTGGCGGGCGTCCTGACGGGCGACGCCACCGGTCTTGTCGTCGCCCTGTGCAGCCTGGGACTCTACTGCGTAGGCGGGATGGCGCTGGGGGTGCTCCTATGCCTTCTGGGGGGCTACGGCCTGCAGGGTATGACAAAGACGATTGTGCTGTTCCCTGTGTTCATGGCGTCGTGGCTGCCCCTCCAGGTGATCTCCCTGTTCCGGGATACGAAGCAGTGGTACGCAGTGGCGCACAATGGGCAGGGGGCCCCCATAGCCCGCTGAGGCCCTGCCGCATATAGAGAGAGGCGTCCGTCCGGCACTGCCGGACGGA
>CAJUQS010000066.1 GCA_910588365.1 uncultured Oscillospiraceae bacterium
ATCGGTGCGGTGCAGGTTTCCTGCGCATCGACTCAGAGGGCCCCCTTTGCAGGCTCTACCCCTTTAAGAGCCTTTTTGTGTACTTTTTGTGCGCACAAAAAGTATACGCAGGGCGTGGGGCTGCGTAAGCCCCGCTTGGCTCGCGTCATTGGACGTTCCGCCGGACCGGGCGGCGAAGGCCCCGCAAAGAACGGAAAGGGCCCAAGCTCACTCCGTGAGCTTGAACCCAATCCCCCACACGGATTCAATCACATCCCCCGCCCCGGCGTCCCGGAGCTTCTTCCTGAGATTGCTGACGTGGACCTTCAGGGAGCTCTCCACGCAGTCGGGGGTGTCCAGGCTGATCTGGTCCAGCAGCTGGGACTTGGTCACCACCTGACGGGGATTTTGCATCAGCAGCTTCAGAATGGCGAATTCCGTCCGGGTCAGGCGCACGGCCTCCCCGCCCGCCGACACGGCGCGGGCGGCGGTATCCAGGACGAGCCCCCGGCAGCGCAGCGCAGGGGCGGCCGGGGCCGCCCCCCGCAGCTGTACGGCGATGCGGGCCAAAAGCTCCCGGGTGTCAAAGGGCTTGGTCAGATAGTCCGCCGCGCCGCCCAGCAGGAGCTCCACCTTGTCGTCCACCCCCGCCCGGGCGGACAGGACGATCACCGGGATGCCGGCCAGGTGGGGCAGCACCTCCTCGCCGCTGAGGCCCGGCAGCATCAGATCCAGCAGCACCAGATCCGGCCGCCGCCGGCCGGAGAGGAGCAGCAGCGCCTCCGTGCCCGAATAGGCCCGGAGGACGGCGAAGCCCTCCCGGACCAGCAGCTCCTCCAGCATGTTCCCGATGTGGACGTCGTCGTCAATTACGGCGATAAGCTTTTGTTCTTGCTCCATGGACAAAACCTCCTTGCGGCCTCAGAGCCTGTTTAATATCTCAGCGTGTTCGGATTGGCGAGATAGGTTTTTTGTCCTGCAAGGCAAAAAGCCGCAGAAATCCTGACGGATTGCAAGGATTTTTAACGCAGTCAGGGCGGAAAATATGCCGCCAAGGCGGGCGCGGGGAGATGTTAAACAGGCTCTCAGGCCAGCAGCCCCATGACGGCCGGGGTCACGCAGCACTCGATGAGCGCCGCCGCCACGGTCATCGGCGCCACCAGCAGCACCAGCACCCGCAGCAGATCCCCCAGCACCTCCACCATGGGGATGCGCTTGGGACTGCTGGTGACCAGACGGCACATGTTCCGGCACAGATACACCCCGCAGGCAGCGGACAATACGATGGCGGGCAGCTCCAGGATGCCGTGGGGCAGGATGCCGGCCAGGAAGTAGAGGGGTGAGAGGCCGCTGAGGACATACATGGCGCCCACAATCCCCACCATCGCGCCGTTGACCAGCAGGCTCAGCACCGGCAGAAACAGGAAGGGGATCAGGCCATAGAGCGCGGAGGTCAGCATCGCGCGCCAGTTGTTCATCAGCAGGGCGAACAGGTCGAGGCCGCCCGACTCGTCCACCGCGCCGGACTCCAGGAGCGAGGAAAACAGGGCGTCTATGACGGCCGCCATCCGCTCCGCCCAGAGCACGGACGCCAGGAAGCCCAGCAGGGCGGCCAGGAGCATCCCCAGGGCGCAGCGGCGGACGAGGCGGCGGAAATCCGAGCTGAGAAATTCATTCAGCAGAGAGAGCTGCTCCGTCAGCCAGCTCATGCCCCCAGCATCTCCAGGCCGATCTCCAGCCGCCGCAGGCACTCGTCCTTCCCCAGGATCTGGCAGATCTCAACCGCGCCGCCTGGGGTGACCGCCCGGCCCGCCGCCGCGATGCGCACCGGCCACATGAGGGTGGCGTTCTTCACCTCCAGCTTCGCCGCCAGCTCCATGAGGCAGCTGTGGATGCCCTCCTGGGTCCAATCGGCGATCTCCTCCAGGGCGGGGATGGCGGAGGCCAGCATCCGCCGGGAGATCTCCTCGTTGGTCTTGGACTTCTTGTTGGTGAAGAGGTCCTTTTCATACGGCGGCAGGGCGTCAAAGAAGTCCACCTTCCCGGGAATCTCCGTCAGCCGCTCGCACCGGGCCTGGAGCAGGGCGGCAACGGCCCTGGTGTCGATGGCGGGGCTGGACACCGCCTGGCGGATGTAGGGCTCCGCCGCGGCGTGGAAGGCCTCCGCTGTCATAGCGCGGAGGTAGAGGGCGTTGAAGTGGGTGAGCTTCTCAATGTCGAAGATGGCGGGGGATTTGGAGATGCCGGCGATGTCGAAGGACTCCGCCAGCTCGCTCAGGGAGAACACCTCCTGCTCGGCCTTTTCCCCCCGGGGGCTCCAGCCCAGCAGGGCCACGTAGTTCAGAATGGCCCCGGTGAGGTAGCCCTGGGCCTTCAGATCCTCGTAGGAGGGATCGCCATGGCGCTTGCTCATCTTGTTGTGCTGGTCCCGCATGACCGGGGAGCAGTGGACGTAGGTGGGCACCTCCCATCCAAAACCGTGGTAGAGCAGGTCGTACTTGGGGGCGGAGGAGAGGTACTCGCTGCCCCGGACCACGTGGGTGATGCCCATGAGGTGGTCGTCGATGACGTTGGCGAAGTTGTAGGTGGGCAGGCCGTCCCG
>CAJUQS010000067.1 GCA_910588365.1 uncultured Oscillospiraceae bacterium
AGGGGTCATGCACGATTATTCTGCACAGGCGCTCGATGCGCCTGTTGCAGAATCCTGACGGATTGCAAGGATTTTTAACGCAGTCAGGGCGGAAAATATGCCGCCAAGGCGGGCGCGGGGAGATGTTAAACAGGCTCTTATGCCGCCGCTCACGATGCCGTATGGGGAAAGCTGCCCTGCTCCAGCCGCTCCAGCAGGTCGGTCAGCAGCTGCCAGTCCTCCGGGGAGAGGCTGGCGGAAAGACGGGCCTGGAACTCCTCAAAGGCCTGGTCCAGGACGGGCAGCATCCGCTCCCCCTCCTCTGTCAAAAACAGCTGGTACTGGCGGCGGTTGTTGGGGACCGTCTCCCGGCGGATATGGCACATGTCCTCCAGCCGCCGGGCGTCCCGGGCGACGCTGCCCTTGTCCAGGGCGTAGAAGCTGGCGATCTCCTCCTGGCTGGCGCCGGGATGCCTGTTGGTATAGAGGACAATCAGGTGCATGCACCCCACGTACCGGTAGGGCGTCAGGGACCGCCGGAGTGCCAGCCGCCGCTGGCGGTTGATGCGGATCATACTGGAGAGAACCTGGGTAGCCATGGCGTCACCTCCCGGCGGCGGGGGTGAGGAGGGCGTCCTCCCGCGCGGCCCGGATCTCCGCCTCCCGGCGGATCTCCCCCTTGATGCTGCGGATCATGGGCAGCGCCAGGGCAATGGTCAGCAGGTCCGCCACCGCCTGGACGGAGGCCACGCCGTTGGCTCCCCAGAAATAGGCCATGGGGTAGACGATGGGCAGAAAGCAGGTGCCCTGCCGCGCGGTGGACAGGATCACCGCGCCCCGGGCCTTGCCCAGCCCGGCGCACAGGGAGTTGACCATGGCAACCCAGCTGTGGACCGGAAGCGCCAGACATTGCAGGCGGATGCACAGCGCACCGATGTCCTGCATGGCGGGATCCGCCTGGGCGAAGAGGACGATGAGGGGCCGGGCAAAGACCGCCAGGAGCAGCGCCATCAGCCCCGAGCCCAGCAGCGACACCCGGGCGGCAAAGCGGTAGCTCTCCTCCACGCGGTCATACCGCTCCGCTCCCCAGTTGAAGCCCGCCACCGGCTGAAAGCCCGTGCCGAAGCCCAGGATGATGCCAAAGGGGAACATCATGATCCGGTTGGTCACGCCCACACCGGCCAGAACCGAGTCGGAGATGCCGCCGGCGATGTTGTTGAGCACGATGGCGGACACCACCGCCAGCCCGTTGCGGAACAGGGAGGAGGAGCCCACGCTGGCCACCTGCCAGAGGATACTGGCGGTGGGGCGGAAGTTTCGTATGCTCAGGTGCAGGAGGCTCTTGCGGGTGGCGTAGGGGAACACCAGGATGCAGAAGCTGACCAGCTTGGAGATGGCAGTGGCCATGGACGCGCCCGCCACCCCCAGCTCCAGGGCGAAGATGAAGATAGGGTCCAGGGCGCAGTTGAGGATGCCGCCGAAGCCCATGCCGATCATGGAGCGCATGGCGCTGCCCTCGGCCCGGAGGCACTGGTTCATCACGAAGTTGCCGGCCATCAGGGGGGCGACCAGCAGCACGTAGGTGGCGTAGTCAATGGCGTACTGCTCGCAGGTATCCGTAGCGCCCAGCAGCCGGACCATGGGCGTCATGAAGGTGACTCCCAGGACCATCACCGCAACGCCGAAGCCCACGGCCAGGAAGAAGGCGGAGGAGAGGACCTGGCTGGCCTTCTCCTCCTTCCTGGCGCCCAGGAGGCGGGAGATATAGCTGGCCGCGCCTACGGCCAGCATGGAGCCGGCCATCATGATGATCTGGTCCAGGGAGGCGTTGACGCTGACCGCCGCCGTGGCGTTGGTGCCCAGGGAGCTGACGAAAAAGGTATCCGCCAGATTGTAGATCGAGGTGATGAGAAACGAAATAATAGACGGCACCGCCATCTTGGTGATCACCCTTGGCAGCGGCTCCGTCAGCATCATGGTTTTCCGGTATTCCTGTTTTTCCTTGTCCATGCCAGTCATAACGACATCCCTCCACAGCTCTTTAGTTTCATCTGCAACTGTTTCATCTGAGACTTATTGTAGCACAGGGGGAGAATTTGTCAAGGGGTGTCTGCCCTCCGGCGAAAAACATCTGCCGCGGGGCGCCCGTCCCCGCCCGGCGAGAAAAATGGGCGGGGTTTTCTAAAAAAGAGTGGAAAAACACAAACAGCTGTGCTATGATATCAGATGAATCTTTTTGAGGAGGCGGCGCTGTGACACTGTTGAACGCTTTGATTTTAGGGATTATCCAGGGGGTGGCGGAATTTCTGCCCATCTCCAGCTCCGGCCACCTGTCCATTGCCCAGAACCTGCTGGGACTGGGGGTGGAGGGGACGGACGACGTGTTTTTTGACGTACTGCTCCACCTGGGGACCCTGGCGGCGGTATTCGCGGCCTACTGGACGGATATCCGCGAGATGGTGCTGGAGTTTTTCCGCATGATCAGCGACGTGGCCGGCGGCAGGTCGCCCCAGAAGATCCCACCGGCCCGGCGGCTGATTGTGCTGATCGTGGTGGGTACGCTGCCCCTGTTTTTGATTCTGCCCATCAAGGATCTGGTGGAGGGGCTCTATAGCAACACCTTCTTCGTGGGCGGGGCCCTGCTGGTGACGGGACTGCTGCTCTACTTCTGCGACCGCATCCGCAAGGGGCGCAAGAATGAGCGCACCGTCACCATGGCCGACGTGCTGGTTGTGGGCCTGGGCCAGGCCGTCGCAACCTGTCCTGGCATCTCCCGCTCCGGCATGACCATCTCCATGGGCTGCTTCCGGGGCATGGAGCGGCGCTTCGCCGTCCGCTTTGCCTTCCTGCTGTCCATCCCGGCGGTGCTGGGCGCGAACATTTTGCAGATAAAGGACGTGGCCGGGGCGGGCGTCGACGTGAAGCTTTTGCCCGCGTACATCCTGGGCGTGGCCGCCGCCGCCGTGTCCGGCTACCTCTCCATCCGTCTGGTGCGGATGGTGGCGGACAAGGGGAGGTTCGGCGCGTTCGCCTGCTACTGCTGGGCTGCGGGCGCCATTACCGTGGTGCTGAGCCTGCTGCGGGCGTTCAACCTGCTGCCCTGGCTGAACGTTGCGGCGTGACGGGGGCGGAACCATGGCAAGAGAGCTTTGGGACGCCTGTGACAGGGAGGGCAATCCCCTGGGCTTTGATCTGGTCCGTGGGGAGCCCGTTCCTGTGGGCGTGTGGCACCTGGTGGCGGAGATCTACTCCGTGACCCGGGACGGCCGGGTGCTGGTGACCAAGCGCCACCCGGACAAATCCTGGGGCGGACAATGGGAGATCACCGGAGGAGGGGTACGCAAGGGCGAGACGCCCCTGGAGGGGGCCCGCCGGGAGCTGCGGGAGGAGACGGGACTCGCGGTGCGGGATCTGCGCCCGGTCTACGTCCAGAACCGCGGCGACACGATCTACCACTGCTTCCTGGCGGTGTTTGACCCGGCGGAGCAGACGATCCGCCTCCAGGAGGGTGAGACAGTGGACTGGCGTCTGCTGCCCTATGCGGCATTCAAGGAATTTCTCATGACGGACGCCTTTGTGGATACCATCCGCCGGCGGTTTCTGGACCACCAGGAGGCGTTTGACCGCCTGCTGGCGGAGTACTTGGAATAAGAGGGAGAACCATGGCAACAACACAGAAGAAAACCACATCCGGGGCGAGGAGCGGCGGAAGCCGCTCCTCCGGCGGCAAAAAGGGGGGCAGCCGTGCCGCCCCGCGGAGCCGTGCCCCGGCCAAGCAGCCCATCCGCCGGGAGGTGGGGGGCATTATCCTGCTGCTGGCGGGGCTGTGCGTACTGGTGAGCTTTTTCACCGGGGACGGCTGGCTCATCAACCTGATCCCGAGGTTTCTCAAGGGCCTGCTGGGGGTGGGGTACTTTGTGACGGTGCCCGCCCTGGCGGCGGCGGCCTGGATCCTGATCAATCACCGGGGGCGGCCCGTGGCACTGCGCACCGCCTGCGCCCTGCTGACCCCCTATTTATTCGGCGGGGTGTGGCACATGCTGTTCTGCAAGCTGGATCTCAGCGAGGCGGAGACGCTCTTCCCTACCCTGTGGACCTCCGGGTTCACCCTGGAATCCGGAGGCGCGCTGGCCGGGGGCACGGCCCACTGCTTCATGGCCGTGCTGGGGAAGCCCGCCTCCCTGATCGTTTTCCTGGTTTTGCTGGTGGTGCTGGCGATGACGGCCGCCCAGGTAACCCCGGCCCTGCTGATCCAGCTATGGCGGGACTGGGAACGGCCGGACTACTGCGAGGAGGACTACGAGGACGAGGAGGATTACGCCCCCGCTCCGCCGCCCAGAAGGCAGTCCCGCCCGGCCCCGCAGAAGAAGCAGCCCGCCCCCGCCAGGAAGCGCCCGACCATCGACATTCCGCTGGACGGCACGCCCCTGGGCGGACCGCCGCCGGAGATCGCCCCGGAGACGGTGCTGGAGCAGCCGGAGGAGCGGGCCGGCTTTTTCCGGCCCCGGGAGCGGGAGCAGCTGACCCCGGCGGATATCCTCGCGCCCCAGCCGGAGCCGCCGGCGGCCCCGCGGGAGCCGGAACCGGAGCCCGTCCCCTTTGAGGAGGATGTCCCGGACTTCGCCGCGGCCTCCGGGGAGGTCCTAGCCGCCGCGCCCCCCGATCCGGAGCCCGCGCCCGTGGAGGAGACGCCGCCCCCGCCTCCTCCGCCGCCCCAGGAGGAGCGGAGGAGGAAGAAGTCCACCGCCGAGGCGGTGGAGGAGGCCACGGCCCAGGTGGCGGCGGAGATCGCCAGCGGTCTGGCCGCCGGTGGGGACGTATACGACTTCCCGCCGGTTTCCCTGCTGGATATGAACACCAGCGACAACTACATCGAGGCGGGGGCGGAGCTGCGCATCAATGCCCAGCGTCTGGCGGACACCCTGCGCAGCTTCGGCGTGGATGCCGCCGCCGGGGACGTGGTCCGGGGCCCGGCCATCACCCGCTACGAATTTGTCCTGGCCCAGGGGGTGAAGCTCAGCAAGGTCACCAACCTGGCCGGGGACATCGCCCTCGCCCTGGGTGCCAGCGGCGTGCGCATCGCCCCCATTCTGGAGAAGATCTCCGTGGTGGGCATTGAGGTTCCCAACAAGGCCGTCAGCCCCGTGCTCATCCGGGATGTCATTGAGTCCAACACCTTTTCCGCCCACAAGTCCACCGTGGCCTTCGCCGTGGGCCGGGATATCGGCAACAAGGAGATCGTGGGCGACATCGCCAAGCTCCCCCACGTGCTCATCGCCGGAACCACCGGCTCGGGCAAGTCGGTGTGTACCAACTCCCTGATTGTCAGCCTGCTCTACAAGTCCAGCCCCGAGGACGTGCGCTTTATCATGATTGACCCGAAGATGGTGGAGCTGGCTCCCTACAACGGCATCCCCCACCTGCTGGTTCCCGTGGTCACGGATCCGAAGAAGGCCGCCGGCGCCCTCCAGTGGGCGGTGTTTGAGATGATGAAGCGGTACAAGACCTTCTCCGAGCTGGGCGCCAAGAAGCTGGAGGAGTACAACGCCATCGCCGCCAGGCGGGAGGACGTCCCCCACATGCCGTCGGTGGTGGTGGTCATCGATGAGCTGGCGGATCTGATGCTGGTGGCCGCCAAGGAGGTGGAGGAGTCCATCTGCCGGGTGGCCCAGATGGGCCGCGCCGCCGGGATGCACCTGGTCATCGCCACCCAGAGCCCCCGTGCCGACGTGATCACGGGCCTGATGAAGGCCAACATTCCCAGCCGCATCGCCTTCGCCGTGGCCTCCAGCCTGGAGTCCCGGATCATCCTGGACGACATGGGCGCGGAAAAGCTGGTGGGCCGGGGCGACATGCTCTACGCCCCATTGGGAAGCGGCAAGCCCATCCGCGTTCAGGGCTGCTTCATCACCCCTGAGGAAATCGAGCGGGTGGTGCGCTATGTCAAGTCCACCGGCGAGGTCCAGTACGACCAGGAGGTCTACCAGAAGATCGAGGAGTCCGTCCAGGAGCGGGAGAAGAAGGGCTCCGCCCCCGACGCCGCCGGAGCGGAGGAGGACGCGTGCGACGAGCTGCTGCCCGCCGCCGTGGAGGTCATCCTGGAGACCGGACAGGCATCGGTTTCCATGCTCCAGCGCCGGCTGAAGCTGGGCTACTCCCGGGCCGCCCGTCTGGTGGACCAGATGGAACAGAAGGGCTACGTGGGGCCCTTCGAGGGATCCAAGCCCCGGCAGCTTCTCATCACCAAGGCCAAGTGGCAGGAGTTGCAGATGGGCGGCGCAGCCGCTCCCGATCCCGCTGTGGAGGACGCCCCCTGGGATGAGGCGTGAGTGAAGCAGCTCCCTAAAAGTCAGGCAAATATCAGGCGCAAAATGTTCAAACAGCCGAAAGGGCTTGTTGTCTGTGAACCGCAGGCAGCAAGCCCTTCAGCTTTTCCCTGATACGGCAGTTGTTATAGTAAACACGATATTCAAAGCGTTCCTGCTTGAAGTGATCCATCAAATTGAACTCTTGCAGATAGAGCAGTTCACTATAAGGTGAAGGAAAACCATCAGTATCGGACCAAGGCGGCCTATGTGGTTTTGGGCATCACCATGGATGGCACAAAGGGCATCCTGGGCGTCTGGATCGGGGAGCACGAGAGCAGCAAATTCTGGCTGAATGTACTGAACGATCTCAAAAGCAGGGGAGTTTTGGATGTGTATCTGTTCTTGTGGACGGTCTGAAAGGCTTTGCGGAAGCCATTGGGGCAGTCTATCCCCGCAGCCAGGTATAGCGGTGCATCGTCCATCAGCTCCGCTCCTCCACCCGCTTTGTCAGCTATAAAGACATCAAGCCGCTGATGGCGGATTTGAAGAAGGTCTATACCGCTGTCACCAAGGTCGAGCACTGGACCGCCAGATGTCGAAATTGGGATGTGGTTCTATAGCAATCATCAGAATTCCTGGCAAAAGTTCGGAGGTGCAAAGTACGCATGGCTACGTTGTTGTCCTTGACGGGCAACAGCCCGCCTGCGTCCTCCGTCTTGCCCTGCACGCTTTGCCCTCCCCTCCTCTTTTGCCACGAATTCTGAAGCTTGCTATAGCTCAGCTCCAGCTCATGTTCCAGGACCGCCTGACTGCCTGAACCCGGCTTCGCCTTAACGTGTTCCAGGACGAGGGACGGCATTCACGCTGCACGTGCATACCGTCCCTCGTCCCGGAACACAAGTAGGCAAACCCGGTTAAGATGAGCCCCCTTTGAGCCGGGCTCAAACCATATTTCCCCTTAATTCTTGAACTGAAGTATGTCTGCTTTTACACATAATTTTCTGCCGGGTCTGCTTACGGAAGAGAATCGCGGCATTTCTATTTTACTTATAGATCGAATTCATTTCTGCAACATACAGTTCTTCAACCATGATCTCCCCATCTGCTTCCAGAGAGAGCCCCTGTGATTCGAAATCACTGTAGGAGCGCATACTGATGGATTTGCTGTCGTTAAAGAAACCTTCCACCAGCGAACGGTCGATATATACCTCCATTGTCAGCTTTCCGTCTTTGACCTCCAGCGGACCTGAGACGAACGGCTTTTTCGCCTCCTTGGTTTTGTTGGGATTTTTCCCGCTGATTGTCCCTTCCTGCGCGTTGCAGATAAATGCGGTCAGATCCCTATCACCGTTGCTCTTTACATTCAGCGTGACCTCGTTGGAATCTCCCATATCCACGGCAGCCCGAAGATACAACAGGTCTCCTGAGACCTCTGAGAGCATTAACACACCCTCCGTTTTCCATTTTTCAAAAGAAAGCGGCGGCCTTGAAATTTGTTATTTCAAAACCGCCGCAAGCAAAATGTTTTGCAAATACGCGCAAGAAATCATCTGCCTACCCGAACGGTTTTTTCTTTCCCCGTTCGGGGCAGATACTGTCTTTTAATAAGAATATTTTTTCCTGTAATGTATCAGGCAGATTGTAGATACAACGAACATAATTCCCTCTGCGGCAGGAACAGCCAGCCATACTCCCGTTATTCCCCAAATACGGGGCAGTAACAGGATGCCTCCGGCCAGCAGGCCGAACGTCCGCAAAAAGGAAAGAACAGCCGATACTTTTCCGTTTGACAATGCTGTGAACATCGCGGAGGTAAAATTGTTCAAGCCGCAGAATAAAAAGCTGTATGAAAAAATCGTAAAGCCATTCGCCGCAATTTGGTAGACTTCCGATGTATCATCCGCAAACAGCCGCACAATATGGGAGCCGCCGAACATGGAAATTGAAAATATCAGCACCGATGCCAAAGCGATAAACCGCATACTGATGGAGAAAACCCGTTTCTGTTGGACATCATTTCTGTTTCCGTAGTTAAACCCGATAATGGGCGCTATTCCCATAGAGTAGCCGATATACAGTGTATTCAGCAGGAATTGAGAGTAGATAATAATGGTAATCGCCGCAACGCCATTTTCTCCCAGCAGGTTCATCATGGTGCGATTGAACAGGAATGTCGTGACGGCTGTTGCCAGTTGGCCCACCATTTCGGAGGAGCCGTTAAAACAGCTCTCCCCAATCACAGCCCATTTCAATTTTGGCCTTGTGAAAGACAGCGTTCCTTTGCTCTGCGCAAAATAGACCAGCCCGGCAACCGTGGGGATCAGATAGCCGAAGCCTGTCCCCAAAGCAGCGCCCCGGATGCCCAGGCCGCAGGGGACAATGAAAATGTAATCCAAGATGATATTCGCCACGCCAGCCAGAACAGACAGTCCAAAACCGAGGCCCGGTTTTCCCGCTGTCACAAACAGATTTGAAAACAGCGTTTGCAAGATATTGGCCGGAATGAACAGAAACAGCACCATGAGATAGTCCTTGCAATAGGGAAACAGCAGATCGCTGGCTCCGAGAGCATAAACAATTTTGTCAATCCAGATTGTCCCACCTAAAAGAATGAGAAATCCTATCACCGCTCCTGTGAGTATGAGCAAGGTGAAATCTTCCTTGGCCTCCTGATTTTCACCTGCCCCCATTTTTCGGGAGACAATCGCGTTTCCCCCTGTTGCGATCATTGTCCCCAGTCCCACCGTGATATTGATAATGGGGCAAACAATATTGATAGAGGAAAGCGCGTCCGTATTCACAAACTGCGCCACAAAGATCGTGTCCACGATGGTGTATAGTCCCATAAAAATCATCATCACGATGGTGGGAAATGCGAAGCGCAGGAGTGACCCTGCGCTCCATTTTTGGTCTAAAATGTTATCATTCATTGTCGCCTTTCTCCTGTTTGGGTGGTAGAATGAGCCGCTGGGTGGGGTAGCCAAACTCCGTGAGAAGCTCCGACTCGGCAAAGCCCAGCCGCTTATATTCCTCTCGCTGGCCTGTATCGGTCTTGTCCCCCTCGCGGAATGTTGTAATGCTGATTTCACGGCCCGCAAATAGATTGCACATCATAAAATCAAGAAAAGCCTTTGCCACTCCATAATGCCGGTACTGCGGATGTACCGCCAGAAAGTCGATGCTCCCGGTCTGATAGGAAAACGCGGCGGCCCCAATGATCGTGGAGCCATCCCGCATGATCAAAGCCTGTCGCCGCTGAACATATTGCTTGACCTGTTCCAGATGTGAGTTTTCATCCAGGCAGGGAAGGACAGCCCACACCATGTAGACCCCGATGTTTTTTCTGGACTGTTCCGCTGCGAAGCCTGCGGGACGGCAATGCGGAAACACCGCACACATAATGGGAAATATATTTACTATGTATGCGGTCGCCACCACCAGCAGGGGAAATTCGCCTGCTCAAGCCATTACATCAACTGCGATGTGATTACCCGCCTTGTCCGTGAGGACATAAAAAGAAACGCCGTCCTGTTTACAGAGGATACGGAACGGGCGGTAAGGGAACTGACAGAAAAGAAATGCTCTGACGACCAGAAGAAAATGTCGCAGATGAAATCCGAGCTGACTGCTTCAAGAAAACAGCTTGCAGGGCTTGACACAAAGCTCCGACGTGCATATGAGGACAACCTTTCTGGCAAGCTGCCAGACCATATTTTCACGATGCTTATCGGGAACTACGATGAAGAAAAAGAAACTTTGCAGCGAACCATCCGTGAACTGGAAAAACGCATTGACGCTTCCAATGCCGCAAGGTCTGACGTGGAGCGTTTCTCAAAGCTAATCCAGAAGTACACCAGTTTTGAGGAACTCGACA
>CAJUQS010000068.1 GCA_910588365.1 uncultured Oscillospiraceae bacterium
CTGCCTGCGTATCTCCTTGAGTCCTGATCTCCCTACTTTCCTTAAATCTATATATTCCATATCTCTTATGGTACCATACTTTTCCCTTTTTTCCTAGTATTTTTCTCGAAGGTAATAACACCCAAACAGAAAAAGGAAGCTTTCACTATGAGGAGGCCATTATGGAAAAGAACAGTATCCTTTCAGATTTTATTGTCCTCAACCGACAGCGCATCGGCGAACTGGAAGCAGACCTCTGGCAGATGGAACACCAGAAATCCGGCGCCAGGCTGGTCTGGCTGGAGCGGGCGGAGGAGAACAAGACCTTTGGCATTGCTTTCCAGACCCAGCCCTGGGACGACACGGGCGTATTCCACATTCTGGAGCATTCCGTCCTGTGCGGGTCGGAGCGCTACCCGGTGAAGGAGCCGTTTGTGGAGCTGATGAAAAGCTCCCTGAACACCTTCCTCAACGTCATGACCTTCCCGGACAGGACCATCTACCCGGTATCCAGCCGGAACAGCCAGGATTTCATGAATCTCCTGCGTGTCTACATGGATGCGGTACTGCACCCGCTGCTCCATTCCAAGCCGGAGATTTTCGGCCAGGAGGGCTGGCATTACGAGCTGGACGAAGGCGGCGCACTTTCCATCAAGGGCGTAGTGTTCAATGAGATGAAGGGAGCCTTCTCCGCACCGGACACCCTTCTGGAGCGGGAAGTAACCCGGCTTCTGTTCCCGGACACCTGCTACCGCTTTGTTGCCGGCGGCGACCCGGAACATATTCCGGAGCTGACCTATGAAACCTTTGCCGCCGCCCACAGCCGTCTCTACCACCCGTCCAATGCCTACATATTCTTGGACGGCAGCATCGACATTGCCCGGATTCTCGCGATCCTGGACGAAGAATATCTCTCCGCCTGCGACCGCCGTCCCGCACCGGAAGCAATTCCGCTGCAAAAGCCCATAGAAGCGGGCATGACCACCATTTCCTACGAGCTGTCCCCCCAGGAATCCCCGGAGGGCCGCGCCCGGCTGGCGGATGGGTATGCGGCCTGTACCTTCCGGGATCGGGAGACACTGACGGCGCTGCAAGCGTTATCGGACGTCCTCTGCGGGGACAACCAGGCCCCGCTGAAGCGGCGCCTTCTGGAAAGCGGCCTTGCCCGGGACGTCCGCCTGGAGATTTGCGGCGGCGTCCAGCAGCCGTGGTTCACGCTGGAAGCCCGGGACATTGCCGAAAACAAGGCGGACGAGGTATCCGCCGCCCTCCGGGAGGAGCTGGAGCGCCTGACCCGGGAAGGACTGGACCACCGGCGGATTCTCGCGGTACTGGACAATCTGGAATTTGAAGCCCGGCAGCGGGACTACGGCCAGACGCCCCAAGGGATCATGCTTTGCTCCCAGGTATTGGAGAGCTGGCTCTACGGCGGCGATCCGGCGGCAAATCTCAGCGTCGGGACACTCTTTGACGGCCTGCGGGAAAAATGCGGGGCAGGCTATTTTGAGGAGCTGCTGAAGCGGCTCATGTTAGAGAATCCCCATCATTGCCGGGTCCTGGTGCTGCCCTCCCACACCATCGGGCAGGAGCGCCAGGTCCAGGAGGCGGCCCGCCTCAGCGCCATCCAATCCGGCTGGAGCGCCGGAGAAACCGCCGGCATCCGCCAGTACCAGGAAGCCATTGCCGCCTGGCAGAACACGCCGGACAAGCCGGAGCAGCTGGCGGCCATTCCCAGACTGCATTTTGACCAGGTCCCGGCGGATCCGGAAAGGCTGCCCCTGGCGGAGGAAACCACCGCCCACACGACGCTCCTGCGCCACGATCTGCCCACCAGCGGGATCACCCGCTGCAATCTCTATTTTTCGCTGGATGATCTGACTCCAAGCGAGCTGACCAAGGCGGCTTTTATGGCCCAATTATTCGGCCACCTGGATACGGAGCGGTACGCGCTGGCGGACCTCAGCCGGGAGATGCGCTCCCTGTTCGGGGACATCCGGTTCACAATTGAAGCATACGGCCAGCAGAACGCCCCAGACCGCTGCCGGACGTTCCTGTGCGTCTCATGCAGCGCCCTGGACGTGAAGCTGGAAAAAGCCCTGTCATTTCTGACAGAGCTTTTGACGGGGCAGCAGTGGGAAAATTCCGGGCAGACGCTTGCATTCCTGCGCCAGCAGCGGGCGGCCATGGCGGAACAGATGGTCATGGCGGGCCACAGTGCCGCTATGTCCAGAGTCCTGGCCTGCTCCACCGCCGAGGGCGCCGTGCAGGAGCAGGCATCAGGCATCACCTTCCTGCGGTGGCTGACGGAGCTGGAGCAGGACTTCCCCGCCCGCTTCCCCGCCCTGGCGGAAGATCTGAAAGCCCTGTCCCAGCGCATTTTCTGCTGCGTCCGCATGACAATCAGCGTCACCGCCGGGGATAAATCGTCCGCCGGAACCGCCGCCCGGCTCCTGTCGTCCAGTCTGCCGGACGGGAGTTTCGTCCTGCCGTGCGCGGCGTCCATCCTGCCCTGGGAACCCCGGCGGGAGGGAATTGTGATCCCCTCCGGCGTATCCTACGCGGCTCTGGGCAGCCTTTTCCAGGAGGCCGGACAGGGCGCGGCAAAAGTCATGGGCCATACAGTCTCCCTGGCCCACCTGTGGAACACGGTGCGGGTCCAGGGCGGGGCGTATGGCACGGGAATGGTCCTGCGGGACACCGGCTTCGCGGGATTTTACTCCTACCGGGACCCCAGCGCCGCCCGGACCATGGACTGTTACCGGGCCTCCGCCGACTTCCTGCGGGGCATTGGGGATATGGACCTGACCGGCATGATTACCGGCACAGTGGCGGAATCCGACCCGCTCCTGACGCCCCGCATGAAGGGCAAAATCTCCGACGCTCTCTACTGGCGGCGGATCAGCCACGAGGACCGCTGCCGCGTCCGCCGCGAGATGCTTTCCACCGTGCCGGATGACCTGGCATCCCTGGCAGGCCCTGTGGAGGAGCTGGCAGCGCGGGGGAGCGTCTGCATCCTCGGCTCCCGGCAGCAGGTGGACGCCTGCGCCGGGTGGCTGGACAATATCACGGTGCTTTGATATGGGAAAGACAGGTTATTCAGCGAGACGTTTCAAAAAAATGGCGGAAGCCTGCTCCGCGATCCTGGCCGGAAACATGCTGCTGGGATTTGCCGTGGCGGCGTTCATCCTGCCCAGCGGTGTGATTATGGGCGGCGCTACCGGCGTTGGGATTGTCCTTGGCAAGGTAATCCCGCTGGACACCGCAGAGATCGTTTTGGGTGTGAACCTGATGGCGTTGGCGTTAGGCTGGGCGGTGCTGGGGTGGCGGTTCGTTCTGGCCACCATTGCCAGCTCGCTGCTCTACCCCTTTTTTCTGGGTGCGGCGCAGCGGATACCGGGCATTGACCGGCTGACAGCCGACCCGCTGCCTGGGTGCTCTCGCTGCTCAACACTCTCGTGGCCGATGTCACCGAAGCCCTCGATGACTACGAACCCACCCGTGCAGCACGTGCCATCGCAGAATTCGTAGGCGAGAACCTGTC
>CAJUQS010000069.1 GCA_910588365.1 uncultured Oscillospiraceae bacterium
AGCAAATTTTCTTGGAGCGCCGCGCGAAAGCGTGATGAAATGCTTGAGCCGTATGAGTGGAAACGCTCACGTACGGTTCTTAGACGAGAAAGCGGGAGTAATCCCGCCTACTTAGTCGACTACCGGCCCCTCATCGAAGGGCTGGGCGGCGAGGTGATCAGCATCTCCGCCACCTCCCCCAACCACATCAACGCCATGGACATGGAGCAAGGCTACGGTGACGGCGAAAACCCGGTGGTGCTGAAGTCCGAGTTTCTGCTGTCCCTGTGTGAGCAGCTTATGGGCGACCGGCTGCTGTCCGCCAAGGAGAAATCCATCATCGACCGCTGCACCGCCAGCGGCTACCACAGCTACATCAAGGGCGGCTACCAGGGCAAAGCCCCCACCCTCCAGGACTTCCATGCCGAACTGCTCCGCCAGGATGAGCCGGAGGCGCGTGACGTGGCCCTGGCAATCGAGCTGTTCACGGAGGGCAGCCTCAATACCTTCGCCAAGCCCACCAATGTGGACACGGACGCCCGAATCCTCTGCTATGACATCCGGGATCTGGGCAAACAGCTTTTGCCTGTGGGTATGCTGGTGGTGCTGGACAGCGTGTTCAACCGGATCATCCGCAACCGGGCGCTGGGCCGGAACACCTGGGTCTATATCGATGAAATTTATTTGCTGTTTCAGAACGAATACAGCGCAAACTTCCTTTTTACCCTTTGGAAGCGGGTCAGAAAGTACGGAGCCTGCTGTACTGGCCTTACTCAGAATGTGGACGACCTTCTCCAGTCCCACACCGCCCGGACCATGCTGGCTAACAGCGAGTTCCTGGTCATGCTGAACCAGGCGGCTACCGACCGGGCGGAGCTGGCGCGGCTGCTGAACATCTCGGACAACCAGCTCTCCTACATCACCAACGTGGACTTCGGACGGGGCCTCATCAAGTGCGGAAGCGCCATCGTGCCGTTTATGGACAACTTTCCCAAGAACCGGCTCTACCGCTTGATGACCACCAAATTATCGGAGCAGGAGACATCGTGAGAATACATGGAACAGGGCCGTGTCTGCGGCCCTGTTCCCCGTTGTAGGAGGTGATGAATCATCGCAAAAATCAAACAAAAACGCACGGTAAAGGGCAAATTAAAGGAAAAAGTCAAGGCCGCGCCGAAGGAGCTTGTCCGCCGTGGGCTGGATGACGGGACAGAACGCCTGCGGGGCCAGCTCCGGGAGACAGCCCAGCGGGGGCAGGCCAGCGACTACGGCGGCGACCGGATCGAGGACACCGCTGCCCGTGGAGCATACCAGACCCGGCGCGGTGTGGAGGCCCTTCTGAAGAAGAAAAAGTCCGCCAAGGGCCGGATGCCGGATGAGGAGCCGCGCACTGCTGCGGACCCGCCTGCGCAGGAGCTTTCGGCAGATCCACCGCGCCCGGAGTCTCCATCAGGCCCGCAGCCTTCGACAGAACCGCCCTCGCCGCATGACCCGCCTCCACGGGAACGTCCCCGGATCAAAACACAGGAAGCAGTTTCTACCAGGGATGGTGGCGCCAATGCTGGGCCGTCTGATAGCGACAGGGCTAGGCCAACCTCTGGGGAGCGGATGAAGCAGAAGCAGATTAAAACCAGGGAGTCCGCTATACATGATGATCCCCGCCCGGATGTGCAGCCTGCGCCGCAGGTTGGACCGGAGCCACCCCAGGTCAGAACGAGGGAGACTGCTGTCCATGATATTCCTGCGGATGCGGGATCGGCCCCACGGGTGAGATCGGGGCCACCGAAGATTAAGACGAGGGATGCTGTCACCAGCGCCCCCTCTGGTGACAACGCCGCTCTTCCTGCTGGCCATAGGCCGGGAACGCCTGACCGATTAGCCATCAAAACGAAGAATGTCTACATCCAAAGTCAACCGGCAGATGTTCCAGAGCAGCCGTCCCAGGTACTCGTGCAGGGCAGGCAGGAATTTGCGCGGGAACGTGGCCGTGCCGCGGCCATAAAACGGGCGGAGGCCCAGCGGATGGCGAATGGTGGGGAGACCGCATCCCTTCCCGCTCCGTCCCGGCGCAAGTACGCTGGCGGGCAGGGCCGACACACCCCGGCCCAGGCTGTGCGCAGGCCGCCGAGTCCGGGAGAACCGGACACCCGGCCTGTGCGGGATGGCGGACGGACGCTTATCAAAACGGCCCGCTCCGGGCGAAAGGCCACCGAGCGCACCGCCCGCCAGACCATCAAGACGGCGGAGCGTTCCTCCAGAAAGGCCATCAAGACCACCCAGCGGACGGCGAAAACGGCCCAGCAGACAGTCAAGACCGCCCAGAGGTCTGCCCAGGCCACCGTAAAGGCCACCCAGCGGGCTGTACAGACCGCACATGCCACGGCAAAAGCGGCGGCGGCCACCGCCAAGGCCACAGCGAAAGCCACCGTGGCGGCGATAAAAGCGGCCATTGCGGCCATGCAGGAGTTGATAGCCGCCATCGCTGCCGGGGGCTGGGTGGTGATCGTGGTGGTGCCGGTGATCTGTATGATCGGCCTGCTCATCGCCTCGCCTTTCGGCATTTTCTTCTCAGATGGCGGCGGTTCCCCGGACGCGGCGTCCCCCACTGCGGTGATCGCCCAGATCAACAGCGAATACGCGGACAGGCTGTCCGCCCTCCAGGCCGGAGGGACATACGACCGGGTGGAGATCCAGGGCCGCCAGCCATCCTGGGCGGATGTGTTCGCGGTGTTCGCCGCCAAGATTGCCGGAGAGGCGGACGGCGCGCAGGTGTCTGTCCTGGACCCGGACACGGCGGAGAAGCTGGGGGCGGTGTTCTGGGATATGACGAAGATCACCACGGCGGAGGCGGATGTGGAGCATCCCGCCGAGGGCGATACCGCCGCCTGGACGGAGAAGGTGCTGACCATTACGGTCACACCCAGGACGCCGGACGATATGCGGGTATTTTATGCGTTCACGGATCAACAGAACGCCGCCCTGGACGAGCTGCTGACGGCGGGGAGCCGCGATATGTGGAATAACCTCCTCTACGGCTCCAGCGGCGAGATCGTGGCCGTGGCGCTGTCCCAGGTGGGCAACGTGGGCGGCCAGCCCTACTGGAGCTGGTACGGCTTCAACAGCCGGGTGGAGTGGTGCGCCTGCTTCGTGAGCT
>CAJUQS010000070.1 GCA_910588365.1 uncultured Oscillospiraceae bacterium
GTGCGGATTGGCGAGATAGGTTTTTTGTCCTGCAAGGCAAAAAGCCGCAGCAATCCTGACGGATTGCAAGGATTTTTAACGCAGTCAGGGCGGAAAATATGCCGCCAAGGCGGGCGCGGGGAGATGTTAAACAGGCTCTAAAGGAATTGCAGGACATTTGAAAATCCTGGGGAGGAGCCAGTTCTTTTCTTCCCGCTGCACGATAACAGCTTACAATGGCTTTCCCGAGGGGATGTTTGGAGCGAAGTTCTGCACAGGCCACATAAAAGTAAAGTTCATCCTCCGAAAATCCTCTGAAAAACTCCGCACCTTTATGACTTTTGGAGTTCCAACGGTCAATGTTCCGGTTTTGTCAAACGTCACTTTTGAAACAGCGGCCAACCGTTCCAAAGCATCGCCCTCCCGCACCAGAAAACCATGCCTGGTAGCGTTCCCAATCGCTGCCATGATTGCAGCCGGGGTCGCCAGTACCAATGCACAGGGACAGAACACAACCAAAATCGTGACAGCCCGGACGATTTGCCCGGTTGCAAACCATGTAATCACTGCTGCCCTGGCTGGCTGTGTGATCGGATATGTAGTGGGGGCGGCCATTGGGAAGCTATTGTTCAACATCCTGATTCAGGAGCATTTTGCCTACGCTATATGGACCCTGCCTGTCTTCAGGCTATTGATTGTTGTGGTATTTGTCGTCGCGGCAATGCTTGCCGCTATCTATACTCCCTCCAAACGGATGCGGAATATGGCGGTGACAGAGACCATAAACGAACTATAACCGTAAATTTGAAAAAATATCGGCTGTGCGGCGGTGTAACCGAGCCGCCGTACAGCACGGTTTTGCTGTCCCTGTGTGTTGCGCTAAAAGCTTCGCAGGGCCAGAGATGTGACAAAAGGAGTGAGAACGCTTCTATGCTGCAAATCGCATTTTTTCTGCTGAGCATTTCAATCTGCGTTTTTGCCTGGATTATGATAAGGGCCTAAGAACCTGTTTAACATCTCCCCGCGCCCGCCTTGGCGGCATATTTTCCGCCCTGACTGCGTTAAAAATCCTTGCAATCCGTCAGGATTCTGCAACAGGCGCATCGAGCGCCTGTGCAGAATAATCGTGCAATGACCCCTCGATGGGGTCATTGCACGATATGGATTGCTGCGGCTTTTTGCCTTGCAGGACAAAAAACCTGGCTCGATAAATTCCACAGACGTTGGAAAAATTGTGAGCGCAAACTTTATATTTCTGCTCAGATCCTCGCGTTTGCCCTTATTGCTATCATCATCAGAATATTTTAAAGAAATTCTAAAGGAAATCCCCTTTTTATGTAAAACGATGGCAGCGGGAAAGTTTTACGGCAGAAGTGTTGTCCTCTCCGCAATACCACTATTTTCCGCTGCCGCTGTTATGGCAAAAAAAGGGCAGCCGCGCAATACAGCGTTGTATCGCACAGCTGCCCCTGCAGCCAGCGGCACCCGGGCCGGATTTCTTACAAATATCCCTCGATCCGCTCCAGCTCCCGCCCAACGCACCGATCCACGCCCTCGAAGTCCACATGGGGCTGGTAGACGGCCTCCAGGGCGTCATGGGCGGCCTTGGCCTCCCGCAGGGCCTCCAGGCCCTCCTCGCGCAGGGCGGCCTCCACCCGGCGGACAAACCTCAGGTGGGATTTGCAGCGCTTGAGGTGGGCGGGGGCAATCATGCCCTCCAGACGCACCCGGCGGTAGGCTGGGCCGCCATAGACCATCCCCTCCCGGCTTGTGACGAAGGCCAGGCCCAGCTCTGGCAGGAGCAGATGCTGAATGCTCTCCATGTGGTCCGGATCCGGGCAGACAATGGCGCGGAAGCCCCGGGCACGGGCGGCGGCCCGGATCCGATCGAGCATGGGGGCGGCCAAGCCGTAAGTGTCCTGGAGCTGGTAGATTTTGGGGCACAGATCCTCCACAGTGTCAAAGCGCCAGACGGGCCCCATGCAGGTGATGCTGCCGAGGAACCTGTAAACGTCCTCGCCGCCGCTGCCCTTGCCCCGCAGCTCCCGGCCGATAATCCCATCGGTGCGGCGCATCAGCTTTTCACCGTCCAGCCCCTCGGCCGCCAGGGCGCTGGCACTGTCGGCCATCTGCCTGGCCGCGCCCAGGGCGCGGTAGGCCCGCTGATAGGCAGCGGAGCACGCTCTGCTCCGGCGGATGATCTCCCCGCGGGCGGCCTTGGCCGCCGCGATGTCGTAAAATGCCCCCAGGTTGACGTAGCGGTCCGCAGCCGCGGGAAATTTGGGCTCGATGACATGGGGCGCGGTGCCGTCTACAATGGCGGTGCGGATTCTCGGGATATGTACGCCGTCCAGGGATTTTGGATCCCCGGAGCAGTAGAGGTACTCCACCTGCTCCCCCCGATCCTCCATGGCCGCGCCGATACGGCGCATCATGGTGGACTTTCCCACACCGGGCCCGCCCTTGAGTACCAGCAGGTCGTAGTGTGCCTCCGGCGCGCAGAAGCGGTCAAAGAGGCTCTGAAATCCCCGGCCGCTGTTGGCGCCCAGGAAAAAATGTGTGGCTGCTGCCATGGGCAATTCCTCCCAATTCCGGGGAAGCGCCAGGAAAAACCGGGCCTCCCCTGATTCTCTCTCCACAATATGCGCCGGCGGGCCCTGTTGACAGTATCTGTGGAAACAGGAGGGAAAATCGGGGCTCTCCGGCGGTTTTCCGTGGGGGGGGAGGGAAAGGGGGAAAAATCGCCCTGTACTGTCGGGTTCTGAAGGTGAGCCGACAGGGTTTTTACCGGCATCTCTCCCGGCGGGGGCGGCCCTGGAAGTATCAGAGACTGGCGGATGCCATGCGAGAAATCCATGATGAGGATGTCTGTAACGACGCCTGCGGGCGCAAGCGGATGCACCAGGCGCTGCTGCTCAAGCAGCCGGAGGGCGTGGACATCCCCAGCGAGCGGACGGTCTGCCGGGTAATGAAAGAAATCGGCCTGGTCCACCATCCGAGACGCAGGCCCAATGGCATCACCAGGGCGGACCGGGAGGCCAGAAGGTCGGATGACCTGCTGAAACGGGACCTTTCCGCAGAAAAGCCTCTGGAAAAGTGCGTCACCGACATCACCGAACGGAAGGCAAAGGATGGCAGGCTGTATGTCTCAGCCATCTTTGACTGCTTTGATCTCACTGTCCTCGGTCTATCCATGGATGGCAGCATGAGGGCGGAGTTATGTGTGCGGACGCTGGACAGCGCGGCGGCGTCCTATCCTGCCCTGCGGGGAGCCAGCGTCCACTCTGACCGGGGCTCCCAGTACACCAGCGGAGCCTATCGGGTCGCACTGGAAAAGCACGGCATCCGCCAGAGCATGAACAGCGACGGTGGCCGCTGTCATGACAACGCCCGCTGTGAGAGCATGTGGGCCAGGATGAAGTGCGAGTTGTTCTATGACCGCATCGACCCCAAGAACATGACTGTTGAGCAATTGAAGACCCTGATCTGGAGGTACTTCATCAGCTACTGGAACCGCCGCCGTATCTGCTCCGCCAACGACGGCCTCCCGCCCACGCTGAAGCGTCTGAGGTACCATTCAGCCCAAGGCGCCGTTGCGCAAGATCACAATATCTTTGAGTTCAATGCGTCAACTGATATTGACAAGATCACATGGATAACTCTGTTCACAGCACATGGAAAAGCTAAAGAGCAGCTTTCCCACGTCCTGCAAACAGAGTTACCCACAATTCCA
>CAJUQS010000071.1 GCA_910588365.1 uncultured Oscillospiraceae bacterium
CAAAACTCCCGGACGGTTATAACAGTATGATTGGTGAAAACGGCTGCGAACTTTCCGGCGGGGAAAGGCAGCGTATTTCAATCGCCCGCGCTTTCCTCAAAAATTCCCCTATCATCTTACTTGATGAAGCAAGACCTGCTCCACAGCGTCAGCGTCCCCAGTCCGGGCCGCGTCGCTCACCATCAACGGCAGCAACTCACGGCCCTTGTAGTCGTGGCACGTTTTTTTAATCTCAAAACAGCTCAACGGAAACGGCTGTCCCCCCTCCCTGCCTTTTGGGGGTTGCATCGCTTCGCTATATGCAGGCATTTCCCGCGGCTCTCCTCAAGCCACAATCCGCCCGTCCTCAATCCGCACAATACGGTCTGCCATCTGCGCAATTTCCGGATTGTGAGTGATCATCACAATGGTCTGATGAAATTCCCGGCTGCTCATCTGCAGCAGTCCCATCACATCATCGCTGGTCCTGGAATCCAGATTCCCCGTGGGTTCGTCGGCCAGAATGATGGCGGGCTTGGATGCCAGCGCCCGGGCGATCGCCACCCGCTGCTGCTGGCCGCCGGAGAGATGCCCCGGCAGGCTGTCCAGCTTTTCCTCCAGCCCCAGCAGCTCCGCCACTTTCATGATAAAGGGCCGGTCCGGTTTCTGCCCGTCCAGGGAGAGGGGGAATACGATGTTCTCCCACACCGTCAGCACCGGGATTAAATTATAGTTTTGAAAGACAAAGCCGATCTGCTTGCGGCGGAAGATGGTGGCCTGTTCCCGGTCCAGCCGCGCCAGCTCCGTGCCGCCGATTTGGACGCTTCCCTCCGTGGGGGTGTCCAGCCCGCCCAACATATTCAGCAAAGTGGATTTTCCGCTGCCGGAGGTGCCGATGATGGCGGTGAACTTCCCGCGTTCAATCTCCAGGTCCACGCCGTCCAGGGCGCGGACCTGGGTGTCGCCGGCGCCGTAATACTTTTTAAGGCCAACGGCCTTCAAGATGTTCTCCATAACGCGTCTCCTTTCTGATTGTCACTCCGCGGCGCGGAGCTGTTCCACAATGCTGCCCTTGTGGAAATAACGCAGGGCCAGCACCGGGACAGCGGCGGACACCGCCAGCAGCACCCCGCAGGCCGCCAGGGCGGGAGCCAGGGTGAAGCGGAAGGTAAACTGCCACATGGAATCCACCATGCTTTTCACCAGCGTCGAATCCAGCGCCGCCGCCAGGACCAGCCCCAGCAGGCAGGCCCCCGCCGCGTAATAGACCCCCTCCCACACCATCATGCCCGTCAGCTGCCGCCGGGTCATGCCCACGCTCTCCATGGCGGCAAACTCGCGGCGGCGGATCAGAATTGTCGTAATGATGGTATTCACCAGGTTCAAAATCCCTGCAAGGCCGAAGATCAGCCCCACGAATCCGCCCACAAGGCGGATCATCCGCTGGGTTGCCTCGGAGCTCTCCCGGGCAGCCTGGGCGGAGAGGTAGCTCATGCCGGGATCGGAGGACTCCATGTAGTCCTCCAGAAACGCCGTCATCTCCGCCTCGTATCCGTCCTCCACATTAAAGGAGTATTTGTAGACCGCCGGGGCATCGTACAGCGCCCTGTAAACGCTGGCGGGGAGGTACAGGATCAGACCGTCTCCGCCGATGTCATAGGGACCGCCGTCTGTATACCCAATCCCCACATCGTCTGTGGTGAGGGCTGCCTTTGCCAGCACGGGCAGCTCCATTGCCGCCGCGCCGTTTTTATAGACGGTGATGTGCTGGCCGACATCCGCCAGATCCAGCTCCGGCACCAGGGACATGTCCCCGCGGTTCACATGCACGCCAACCAGAACGCCCTCGCCGGCCGACATTTTTTGAAAGAGGGCATGGGCGTCGGTCTCTCCCTCCCGCAGATCCATCCGGGCCAGAGCGGTTTCCTCCATCCCATAGACATTGCAGAGCATGCGCCCGTCGTCTCCCAAGCCAAAGCTCCTGTACTGGTCGATCCCGAAGGTGAGGCCGCTGTGTGGATTCTCAAAAGTCTCTCCCGTCATGGGATGGCCGAAATCATAGGTGACGTTGGTGTCCTCCACCGTGTTTTTATAGATCGCCGAGCCGCCGGTGACGCCGGGGCGGGCGGCAATGTCCGCGATGGTCTCCGCCCGCAGCGCGTCGGAGCGCCGCATAAACCCTTTGGTGTTGCTGGCGCTGACCACATTCACCACGGCGAAATCCGTCCGGATCATGAAGGCGGTCTCCTTTTCCACGTCCATGCTGTCTGCCGCCGTGCCCGCGCAGTTCAAAAGCACCACGCACAGCATCAGGGACAGCACGATGAACCCGGTTCTGCGCCGGTTCCGCCCCAGATTGGACCAGGCCAGCCGGGGGATGCCGGCCCCCAGGGCGCTCCGGCGGGAGGCCCGCCGCCCGCCGCCGCTCTCCACATAGCGGAAGGCCTCGATGGGCGGGGTGCTGGCGGCAATCCGGATGGGCTTGCGGGTGCTGCAAAAGACCGTCAGCGCCGTCAGGGCCGCTGCTGTCAGAAAGATC
>CAJUQS010000072.1 GCA_910588365.1 uncultured Oscillospiraceae bacterium
GCAAATCTGCACCGCACCGATGTGCCACAGCAGGGAGTGCGTTAGAACCCGTGGGTAGACAGGCGGCGTTTGCGTCGCCGGGCCAGTCGTTCGGCGGAACGCCGAATGACGGCCCTGCGGGCGGCAGACGAAGGGTAAGCACCACCGGCAGAAACAGCCCAGCTATAGCGAAGGGCAAATAAACAAAACATTCGGGATTCTCAAGGGGGGCCCTTGAGCCGCCTTCTTTTGCTCCTTTTCTTGGCGGAGCAAGAAAAGGAGGCCCGCCCCGGCAGGGGCACGACCGGTTCCAGAAACAACGGCCCTCGCGCCGCAGGGCGCGAAGAAAGGACAGACAATGGAGAATATTTCACAACTCATTGCCAAGGACCTGCTGAAGATCCAGGCGGTCTTCTTCCGCCCGGAGGAGCCCTTCACCTGGGCCAGCGGCATCAAGAGCCCCGTCTACTGTGACAACCGCCTGACCCTCACCGCCCCGGAGGTGAGAAACGACGTGGAGAACGCCCTGGCGGAGACCATCCGCCGGGAGTACCCGGGCGCGGAGGTCCTCATGGGCACCTCCACCGCCGGCATCGCCCACGCCGCCATCACCGGACACCTCCTGGGCCTGCCCATGGGCTACGTCCGCTCCGGCAGCAAGGACCACGGCCGCCAGAACCAGATCGAGGGCCGGCTGGAGAGGGGGCAGAAGGTGGTGGTGGTGGAGGACCTCATCTCCACCGGCGGCAGCGTCATCGAGGTCGTGAACGTCCTCCGGGAGGCCGGGGCGGAGGTCCTGGGCATCGTCAGCATCTTCACCTATGGTATGAAGAAGGGCCTGGAGCGGCTTGCGGCGGCCAATGTGAAAAACATCAGCCTTACCGATTTTGATACCATCGCCCAGGTAGCGGCGGAAGAGAACTACATCAAGGCCGGGGACATCGCAAGGCTCATCGCCTTCCGGGACAACCCCTCGGACGAGAGCTGGATTGGAGGGAGCAGATAAAATGGAACACGTGAGAAGCTTAATCGACATCCTGGAGCTCTCCACCGGGGAGATCGACCAGCTGGTGGAGCTGGGCACCAGGATCCTGAACAACCCCGCCGCCTACGCCCACAAGTGCGACGGCAAAATCCTGGCTACCCTGTTTTTCGAGCCCTCCACCCGCACCCGCCTCAGCTTCGAGTCCGCCATGCTGAGCCTGGGCGGACAGGTGCTGGGATTCTCCGAGGCCCAGAGCTCCTCCGCCGCCAAGGGCGAGAGCGTGGCCGACACCGTGCGCACCGTCTCCTGCTATTCGGACATCATCGCCATGCGCCACCCCAAGGAGGGCGCGCCCCTGGTGGCGGCGATGAACTCCCTGGTCCCGGTGATCAACGCCGGGGACGGGGGCCACAACCACCCCACCCAGACCCTTACGGATCTTCTGACCATCCACCACGAGAAGGGACGCTTTGAGAACCTGACCCTCGGCTTCTGCGGGGATCTGAAGTTCGGCCGCACGGTCCACTCCCTCATCTCCGCCATGAGCCGCTATCCAGGCACCCGGATCGTGCTCGTCTCCCCGGAGGAGCTGAAGCTGCCCAGCTACGTGAAGAAGGAGATCCTGCAAAAGGCCGGCATTGCGTACGTCCAGACCACGGACCTGGAGGCCGTCATGCCGGAGCTGGACATTCTCTACATGACCCGGGTACAGCGGGAGCGGTTTTTCAACGAGGAGGACTACCTGCGCCTGAAGGACAGCTACATCCTCACGCCGGAGAAGCTGGCAAACGCCAAGGCGGACCTCTCCATCCTCCACCCCCTGCCCCGCGTGAACGAGATCTCCGTAGCTGTGGACAGGGATCCCAGGGCGGCCTACTTCCGCCAGGTGCGCTACGGCCGCTATATCCGCATGGCACTGATCATGAAGCTGCTGGACATCCAATAAGGGGAGGTAGGAGAATATGACCATTGATTCCATCAAAAACGGCATCGTCATCGACCACATCACCGCCGGGAAGGCCATGGAGCTCTATGGCATCCTGGGCCTGGGGGAGCTGGACTGCTCCGTGGCTATTCTGAAAAACGTGGTCAGCGCCCAGCTGGGGAAAAAGGATATCATCAAGATTGACCGGGAGCTGGATCTGGACTGGGACGTGATTGGCTACGTGGATCCCAACATCACCGTGAACATCATCAAGAACGGCGAGCGGGTGGAGAAGCGGAAGCTGAAGCTGCCGGAGACCATCACAGGGGTCATCCGCTGCAAGAATCCCCGGTGCATCACCTCCGTGGAGCAGGAGCTGCCCCAGGTGTTCAAGCTCACCGACCGGGAGAAGCGGGTGTACCGGTGCCTCTACTGCGAGACACAGGCGGGGAGATAGTTTTCTCTTTACGCCTCCCCGGCCCCGCGCCCCGCCTGGCAATAGGGCGAAGGGTTGGGAGAAGCGCCCCTCGACGGCCCAGGGAGCCTGCGCCGTACAACCAGTTCTTGACAAATCGTAGCGTAAACAAAGCCCACATTTGGGATGCTCAAGGGGGGATCCCCTTGAGCAACTTTTTGGTTACTTTTTGTTTGTACAAAAAGTAACCCCAGGGCGTGGGGCTGGGAAGCCCCGCAAGGGAAGAAAAAAGTGAACTCTCCATGAATAAAAAAGCCTCCAGCCGCCAACAATACGGCTGGAGGCTTTTCCCTCCTATAACAACCGCTCCCACAGGAGCGGCAGGATGATGAAAGGAAGAATTCATGGACAACAGAGGTAAGCGGCAGGCTTCCTCCATCTTCGGCGGCATGGGCTTCTACATAGCCCTGCTCGTCTGCGTGGTCGCAGCCGGAGTGGTTGGCTATTTTGCCCTGCTGAACGATGAAACGGAAACAGTCAATGATCCCCTCCAGATGGTGGACCAGCTCACCCCCGGCCCCTCCCAGGCCGTGGTGGAGCCGGACCCGGAGCCCGCCCGGCCGGTGATCTCCGACCAGCCGGTAACGGTGATCCGCCAGGAGCCCCCGGAGGAAACGGAGCCTGAGCCCGATCCCGCGCCGGAAGCGCCGGTTTCCGCCCCGGTCCAGGAGCCGGTGATGGCCCAGGAGCCCATGGCCGTAGTGCCCCCCCTGGCGGGCGAGACGGCGGCGGTCTTCTCCATCGACCAGCTGACCTATGACGCTACGCTGGGTGACTGGCGCACCCATGATGGAATCGACATCCGCGCGGCGGCAGGCGACGCGGTGGTGGCCGCCGCCGCCGGGACGGTCCTCTCCGTGGAGGAGGACGGCCGCATGGGCACCACCGTGACGGTGGAGCACCAGGACGGCTACGTCACCACCTACGCCAGCCTCCAGCCGGACCCGCCGGTCCTGGCCGGAGACAGCGTCAGCGCCGGGGCGGTCATCGGCACGGTGGGGAACACCAGCCTCTCCGAGGCGGGACTGGGAGCCCACCTGCACTTCTCCGTCGCCAGAAACGGGGAGACCATCGATCCCGCGTTGTTCCTGGAATGATCCTGACGCCCCCGGGCCCTTGCGGCCCGGGGGTATGATTTCCGCATGAAAAATTCGGAAATAACACATTTGATACAAGCCGTTTTGCCCGCCGCAGCAAGCGGCGGCAACCGCAAAACATGGCATCTATTACTTCCGATCTTCCTGTTCGGAAGTAATATTTTTATCAAAAAAATTCCCCATCCACCCAAAAAAATGTTGACTTTCCCCAAGAATGGCAGTATACTGTCCATAATACAAATACGAAATTTTATAAAATGTATTTTATAGGAGGACAATTATGGCACAGCTCATGGACGCGCTTGTCAAGCCCATCGCGGGACCCGGTCTGGAGCTCCGGCAGGTCCCCGTACCCGATCCCGGCCCCGGCCAGGTGCTCATCAAGATCCACAAGACCGCCATCTGCGGTACGGACGTACATATCTACAACTGGGACCCCTGGGCCCAGGAGCACATCAAGCCCCCCATGGTCATCGGCCACGAGTACGTGGGCGAGGTGGCCAAGCTGGGCGCGGGCGTTGAGGGCCTGCATGTTGGCCAGCGGGTCAGCGGCGAGGGGCACATCACCTGCGGCCGCTGCCGCAACTGCCACACCGGCAACATCCAGTGGTGCAAGGACACCCAGGGCGTGGGCGTGGACCGGGACGGCGCCTTCGCGGAGTACGTGTGCATCCCGGAGAGCAACGTCATCATCATCGACGAGAGCCTGGACGAGGACGTGGTGGCTTTCTTTGACGCCTTCGGCAACGCCACCCACACGGCCCTGATGTGGAACATCGTGGGCGAGGACGTGCTGATCACCGGCGCGGGCCCCATCGGCATCATTGCCGCCGGTATCTGCAAGTACGCCGGTGCCCGCCGTGTGGTGATTACGGACGTGAACGACTACCGCCTGGAGCTGGCCCGGAAGATGGGCGCGGACGCGGCGGTGAACGTCCAGAGCGAAGACCTGCCCGCGGTCATGCAGAAGCAGGGCCTGGTGGAGGGCTTCGACATCGGCCTGGAGATGAGC
>CAJUQS010000073.1 GCA_910588365.1 uncultured Oscillospiraceae bacterium
GCTCCCGAGTATGCCTGCATCAAGGAGCTGATGGACGCTGTTGACAGCTATATCCCCACGCCTGACCGTAAGGCCGACATGCCCTTCCTGATGCCTGTGGAGGACGTGTTCACCATCTCCGGCCGCGGCACTGTGGCCACCGGCCGTGTGGAGCGCGGCCAGCTGAAGGCCGGCGAGACCGTTGAGATCGTTGGTCTGACCGACGAGAAGCGCACCACCGTCGTCACCAGCATGGAGATGTTCCACAAGACCCTGGACTACGTTGAGGCCGGCGACAACGCGGGCTGCCTGCTGCGCGGCGTGGCCAAGACCGACATCGAGCGCGGCCAGGTTCTGGCTAAGCCCGGCTCCATCCAGCCCCACACCAAGTTTGTGGGCCAGGTGTACGTCCTGAGCAAGGACGAAGGCGGCCGTCACACCCCCTTCTTCAACAACTATCGTCCCCAGTTCTACTTCCGTACCACCGACGTGACCGGCGTCATCTCCCTGCCCGAGGGCGTTGAGATGTGCATGCCCGGCGACAACGTGGACATGAATGTTGAGCTGATCACCCCCATCGCCATCGAGAAGGGCCTCCGCTTCGCTATCCGCGAGGGCGGCCGTACCGTTGGCTCTGGTGTTGTTATCGACATCAACGCCTAATCTTCGCTACCTTGAGGCGGCCGCTTATGCGGCCGCCTTTTTCCCTGTGCGGAGGCGCTATCCTCAATAACGGGGAAATCCCAGGCGTCCGCCCCTTTTCCACAGAGGGCGGACGCTTTTTTATTGCACATTTCCGAAAAATCAGGTAAACTCTTTCATATATTGAAAGAGAGGCGGTGGCGGGCAATGGAGCGGCTGGACAAGCTGCTGGCCTCCACGGGCAGATGGTCCCGGCGGGAGGTCAAGCTGTTGATGAAGGAGGGGCGGGTCCTGGTGAATGGCGTCCCTGTCCGGGGCGGGGAGGAGAAGGTGGAGCCCTCTGCGGTCCGCATACAGGTGGATGGCGGGGATCTGGAGATCCGCACCCGTACCTACATTCTGCTGCATAAGCCGGCGGGGGTGCTCTCCGCCACGGAGGACCCGCGGCAGGAGACGGTCCTGGACCTGCTGACGCCGGAGCTCCGGCGCCAGGGGCTGTTTCCTGTCGGCCGGCTGGACAAGGACACGGAGGGACTGCTTCTGCTGACCAATGACGGGGATCTGGCGCACCGGCTGCTGGCGCCGAAAAGCCATGTGGACAAGGTCTACTACGCCCGGCTGGACCGCCCCCTGGGCGAGGCGGATCGGGAGGCTTTTGCCAGGGGAATCACCCTGGCGGACGGCCTGAAGTGCATGAGCGCCGGCCTGGAGCTGCTGGGGGACGGCCAGGAGGTACTGGTCACTTTGCACGAGGGTAAATTCCACCAAATCAAACGGATGATTGCCAGCCGGGGTGCAACAGTCTGCTACCTCAAGCGGATTTCGATGGGGCCGCTGCACTTGGAGCAGACACTGGGAAGGGGTGAATACCGGCATTTATCCGTCGAAGAAGTTATAAAAATTGGCGGAAAGCCTTGAAAATCAAGTGAACTTACAAATCAGCCAAAAAGTCTCAATATTTTTTGTTGAAAAAAGAAAAAATGTCTTGCAATATGTCGAGATCCACAGTATAATGAAAAACAGCTAGACATATTGCACAAATGAACCGTGAAATATGACCGATGGAGGAGAAGCTTATGTCGGGAAGGATTTTTCAAAATGTTGTCCTGCAAATCAAGGACGCCACGGACCGGGTTGTTGGCGTGATCGATGCGGAGGGTACCGTCATCTCCTGCAGCGATCTGGGGCTTATCGGCAGAAAGTGGCCGGAGTATGTGGACCACATCAACCGGGCCGAGGGGGCTGTGGCCTCGGTAGACGGACGTTCCTTTCACGCGCTGAGCGGCTGGAGCTCCCATTTTGACTACGCGGTGTTTGCCATGGGAGATGACGAGACCAGCCACACCGTCTGCTCCATGGCCAGCGTGGCGCTCAACGGCGCGAAGAGCTATTACGAGGAGAAGCACGACCGGGGCTCCTTTATTAAAAATATTATTTCCGACAACATCATGCTCAGCGATATCTACATGCGGGCAAAAGAGCTCCATGTGGCGCCGGAGGTGCCGCGGAGCGTGTTCCTCATCCGTCAGACGGAGCACAGCGACGCCGCGCTGATGGATGTCGTCCAGGGTCTGTTTCCGGATCGGCAGAATGATTTTGTCCTCAGCGTGGGGGACAGCGACGTGGCACTGATCCACCAGCTGCCGGAGAACAGCGGGGAGAAGGAGGTCCAGCGGGTGGCGGCCCTGCTGGAGGACACCCTCCGCGTGGGCGGCGAGAGCCATGTGGTTATTGGCATCGGCACGGTGGCACTGCATCTGCGGGAGCTGGCCAAGAGCTACAAGGAGGCCCAGATTGCCATTGAGGTGGGCAAGGTCTTTGATACGGAGAAATATGTTATCAACTATGAGAATCTGGGCATCGGCCGCCTGATCTACCAGCTGCCCACCACTCTGTGCGAGATGTTTCTGGTGGAGGTCTTCAAGAAGAACCCCATTGACTCCCTGGACCAGGAGACGCTGTTCACCATTCACAAATTTTTTGAGAACAACCTGAACGTGTCGGAGACCGCCCGTAAGCTGTTCGTGCACCGCAACACCTTGGTCTACCGGCTGGAGAAGATCAAGAAGCTGACCGGCCTGGATCTGCGGGAGTTCGACGACGCCATCACCTTCAAGGTGGCGCTGATGGTCAAGAAGTATCTGACCAGCCGGGGGATTGACGCCTGACTTACTTTTTCTTAAAAGAAAAAGTAAGCAAAAAGAATTCTGGCGCAAAACTCCGTTTTGCTGATCCCTTTGCAGGGCCGGCTGCTTTGCTTCACCATAAAACAGGTGGAAAACCGGGGACGATGCTGTCCCCGGTTTCTTATAGCCGAAACGCCTCGGCTAATATTCATAGCGCTGCTTCTCGATCCCCGGAGGGACAAGCGAAACGGAGTTTCGCGCAAAAGTTCTTTTTGGATACTTTTTCTTTCAAGAAAAAGTATCATAGGCTATTCAAAGATAAAGATCTCCTCGATAGGCGCGCCCACTGCCCGGGAGATATCCACCGCCAGCTTCAGGGACGGGTTGTACTGGGCCTTCTCCAGGCGCATGATGGTCTCCCGGCGCACGCCCACCAGATCCGCCAGCTGTCCCTGGGTGAGCCCTTTCGCCTGGCGGAAGGGTTTCAGATTGCAGGTGAAGCCGTCCACTTACTCGTCCTCCTCCGCCAGCGCCGCGGCATCGTCGTGGTCATACCGGTAGAGCAGGTACTCCGAGAGGAACATGGTCAGTGCCACGGTCAGGGCGATGCCGGTGATCAGGATGGGGGCAATGAGCTCCACTTTGAAGCGGCTGTGCTGGCCCGCCAGGATCAGGAGGAGAATGATGATGGAAAATCCTACCCGGTGGGCTTTCAGCTCCGCCCGGACAACGTTTTCCCTGTAGCGCTCGTCCATGAGGGTGTTGGACATCTTCCCCTCAAAGAAGAATCCGAAAAAACCGAAGAAGGCGAAAAAGACAAAAGGTGTCATATCGCCCAAGGCGCCGTAGGACCAGAATCCGGCGAAACCAAGGAAGCCCAGGAATCCCAAGAAGCCCAATTTCGGATTCAGCCGCCGGGTGCGGTTGGTTTTGATGGTCCGCTCCTCCTGGGCCCGGATCCCCCGGATTAGCAGGAACGCCAGATACAGGACATACAGGACGTCCAGAGCCACGGCCAGGAGCATGGGAATATCTGTTGTCTCAAAAGCATAAGAATGCATGGGGTAGACGAGCTTCCCGCCGTTGTACGTCAGGTCGTACCAGGCGGCGGCCCCGGTCAGCAGGACGCAGGCGCCGCCCAGGGCGGGCAGCAGCCAGCGGGGATGTTTGGCGTCAGTGTTTTTTTTCATCTTCATGGCAAAATTCCTCCCGGTGTGGTGAAGTGATGTATTTATCTCTCGACAAGACAAATATATCACTTTCTGTTCTGCCTGTCAAGAGGGAAAGTGAGAAATAAATCTCTTTTTATGTTGGAGGGATTCAAACGGACTCCGGCTCCCGGCTGAGATAGTTTAGAAGCTGTACCCATATTTTCACATAATTGAAGAAATTTCCCTGATTTGGCAGCGAGAATTTTCGTGAAATTCGCGGCAATGCCCTTGACGGCGGGCCGGTGATTGTGTATCATGAAACTGGTATTTTTTTGTCTTTTTCTGATCGGCACAGTTTACATAAAGAATCGGCCGCAGGGCGGCGGGGAAGGGTAAGAAGATAGCATGATACGACTGACAGACGTAGTGAAGGAATATCCCAACGGTACGCACGCCCTCAACGGGCTGTCCATGGAGATACAGGACGGGGAGTTCGTCTTTATGGTGGGCCCCTCCGGCAGCGGGAAATCCACAGTTATCAAGCTGCTGATCGGGGAGATTGAGCCCTCCGAGGGCAGGGTGATGGTCAACGGTTTTTCTCTGCGCAACATCAAGGAGTGGCAGATCCCCCACATGCGCCGGACGGTGGGGGTCATTTTCCAGGATTTCCGGCTCATTGAACACAAGAACGTATACGACAACATGGTCTTTGCCATGCGGGCGGTGGGGGCTGGCCCCAAGGAGATCAAAAAGCGGATCCCCTACTGCCTGAACCTGGTGGGGCTGGAGAACAAGGGCCGCCGTCTGCCCTCGGAGCTCTCCGGCGGCGAGCAGCAGCGCGTGGCCATCGCCCGGGCGCTGCTCAACAATCCCAGCACCATCATCGCTGACGAGCCCACCGGCAACCTGGACCCGTCCCGCTCCCTGGAGATTATGCGCCTTCTGGAGCGGATCAACGCACTGGGCACCACGGTGCTGGTTGTGACCCACGAGAAGGATCTGGTCAACCGCTTTGACAAGCGGGTGGTCATGCTGGAGCGGGGAAGGGTAGTCAGCGACGGCAAGGGCTGGTATGGAGGGAGAACACTGTGAGCAAGCACAACTTATTTTATTTCGCCAAAGAGGGCGCGTACAACATGTTCAGCCACGGCTTCATGTCCTTTGCCGCCGTGGGCATCACCGTGGCCTGCCTGCTGATTATGGGCACCTTCACCCTGGTGGCGGTGAACGCCAACGCCATGCTGGCGGAGCTGGAGAGCCAGAACCAGATGCTGGCCTTTGTGGACAAGAACCTCAGCGAGGAGGAGGCCCGGGCTATGGAGAAGGACCTGCTGGCGATAGACAATGTGACGGGAGTGGAGTTCATCTCCAACGCGGAGGCGGCGGAGGCATTCCGGGGCCGGTATGAGGATGACGAGCTGTTCCAGCTGCCGGACGAGAATTTCCGCCACCGCTACGCCGTTGATCTAAAGGACATTGGCCGCATGGCACAGACCAAGGCGGAGCTGGAGGCGCTGCCGGGCATCGGCAGGGGCAACGTCAACGCCTATGAGGACGAGGCGGCGGGGTTCATCACCATCCGCAACGTGGCCGGGGTGGTGTGTGTGGTGCTTATTGCGGTGCTGTTTCTGGTGTCGGTGTTCATCATCGCCAACACCATCAAGCTGACCACCTTTGACCGCCGGGACGAGATCGCCATTATGAAGATGGTGGGCGCCACCAACGGATTTATCCGCTGGCCCTTTGTCTATGAGGGCTTTTTGCTGGGGGTGTTTTCGGCGGTCATCGGATTTTTTCTCCAGTGGGGGCTCTACGAGGCCGTGGCCCGGTCCGTGGCCAGCAACGATACCATCAACCTCATCTCGGTGGTGCCCTTTGAGGAGATGTACACCTATGTGGCGGTGATCTTTGCCGCCGCCGGTATGCTCATCGGCGTGGGCGGGAGCCTCAGCGCGATACGGAAGTTCTTGCAGGTGTAGGGATTCGCCGTTCTTTTTCTTTTTGAAAAAAGAAAAAGAACCAAAAAGAAAAACTTTTGAGCAAAACTTCGTTTTGCTATGACTGTCAAAAAACCTCCGCAGGCGGACCTACGGGCGTTTTCGCCGAAGGCGAAAATAAAATTGAATCACTTTTTCGGGGGCGTGTACCTCGAAAAAGTACTTTGCGGGCCGAACTCGGCCCGGACCCTTTTCTCGAAAAAGTGGCGCAGCCACTTTTTTGACACGCTGCGTAAAACTGCGTTTTGCTATGAATGGAGAAAATCTTATGCGAAAGACAACCGCGAAGCTGACGGCCGCCCTGCTGGCGGCGCTGTTCCTGCTGGCCCTGGCACCTGTCCCCATGGCGGGGGAGGGGCTGGTCCCCACCGCCCAGGCGGTGAGCCAGAAGGACATTGACAAGCTGAAAAACGACAAGAAGGGACTGGCGGGGGAGAAGGCGGACATCCAGAACCAGCTCTCCAAGCTGAAAAACGACAAGGACAACGCCATCCAGCGCCGGACCCTGCTGGACCAGCAGATCTCCGTCACTGAGCGGGAGATCAAGAACACGGAGGATCAGATCGCCGGTTACGAGGCCCTGCTGGTGCAGACGGCCTATGAGCTGGAGGAGAACCAGAAGGAGGAGGAGGCCCAATACGCCCTCTTCTGTGAGCGGGCGCGGGTGATGGAGGAGGCTGGGACCACCTCCTACTGGGCGGTCCTGTTCAAGGCCGACAGCTTTTCCGATCTCCTCAGCCGCCTATCCGACGTGCAGGAGGTCATGGACTACGATCAGAGCATCCTGGACGGCCTGCGGCAGCTCCGGGCCCAGATTCAGGAGAAGCAGGCCTACCAGGAGGAGCTCAAGGGCGAGGCCGAGGCGGCCAAGGCGGAGCTGGAGGACAAGAAGGCGGAGCTGAGCACCCAGCGCAAGGCCGCCGACCAGATGGTGAAGGAGCTCCAGGCGGACCAGGAGGCCGCAGAGCTGCTGCTGAAGGAGAAGGAGAAGGAAGAAGCCCGGATCCAGGAGCAGATCAAGAAGAAGGAAAAAGAGCTTGAGGAGCAGATGCGGGCGGCCCAGATGAACTGGAGCGCCACCGCCGGCGGTTACATCTGGCCGGAGAATGTGAGCAAGCGGATCACCTCCCCCATGGGCGGGCGGAACACCGGCATCAAGGGGGCCTCCACCAACCACAAGGGTGTCGATATTGGCGGCGTGGGCACCACGACCAGCGTCCTGGCAACCAAGGCCGGGGTGGTGATTATCTCCGAGCGCTCCTCCTCCTACGGCAACTATGTGGTCATCCAGCACGGCCCCGGCAACACCACGCTGTACGCCCACATGTCCAGCCGATCGGTGAAGGAGGGGGACACCGTGACCCAGGGCCAGAAGATCGGCGTCACCGGTTCCACGGGCATCTCCAGCGGACCCCATCTCCACTATGAGATCACCGAGGGGGGCAGCCGGGTGAACCCGCTGAACTACCTGCCCGGATATATCAAGGCGTGGTAATGCGCTGTCTGCGGCGTGCCGCAGGCCGGCAGAGTCATAAAACCGCCTCCCGGACCATACCATGGTCCGGGAGGCGGTTACATTATGTTGGGATATATTCGATACGGCGACGGGCCCAAACGCCCGGAGCTGGGCCGGCGGCAGCTGTCCGGGGGCAGCTTCGTGGAGCTGCGGATGGGAGAGAGCGCACATCCCCTGGGACCGCTGGCACTGGCCAGGGCCCGGCAGGGGGCCCGCCGCCTGCGGGAGGCTGGGGTCCGGGAGGCGGTGTTTCCGGTGGATTTCCCCTATACAGCCCTGTTTATCCGCCAGGGGATCGGCCCGGTGGACACCCTGCCCCTGCGGCGGGCTCTGGCCGCGCCTATGACCCGGCGGCGTCTGGAGGGACTGGCGCTGTCCCCCACCCAGGCGGTGGTGGCGGTATCCGGGGAGCGGGCCGCCCGGGAGGTGGCGGAGACTGCCAAGGTCCTGGCCCTCAGCTACCGCTATGTACTGCTGAGCGTGCGCGGCGGGGGTGAGGAGCTGGCAAGGAGCCTGCGGCGGGAGTACGGAATCTCCCTGCTGCTGGAACCCTCCCCGGACCAGCTGGACAGGGCGGACGCCCTGGTGCTGTTCGCGCCCCGGGGCGACCTGACGCTGGACAATCCGATTTTGTACACCATCTACCCCGGCGGGGAGGGGGGGAGGGGGCGACTGCCGCTGCTGCTGCCCCAGGCGCTGGAGGACCAGGTGGAATCCAACTGTGATCAGGAGCAGCTGGCGGCGGCGCTGTACAACCAGGGCGCGCTGCCCCTGGAGACGCTGATGGCGGGGGAGTAGGGAAGAACGCCGATGGTCACTTGCGGCGTCCGGGGAGGCGTGGTATACTTCCCTCATAGATGGAAAAAGGAGGAGACAAACATGCTGCGCATGACCCAGGACGACTACGCCGTCAGCCGCTGGTCCGGCGGGACCACGACCCAGCTGGCCATCTTTCCGCCGGGGGCCTCTTACGCGGACAGGGACTTCCTCTGGCGGGTCAGCTCCGCGGCAGTGGAGGACGAGCGGAGTACCTTCACGGCCCTGCTGGACTATGACCGCTGGCTGCTCCTTCTGGAGGGCTCCATGCTGCTGGCCCACGACGGCGGCGCGCCCCTCCGGCTGGATCCCTTCCAGGCCCACGCCTTTGACGGCGGTGCGGCCACGGTGAGCACCGGCCGCTGCCGGGACTTCAACCTGATGCTGCGGAAGGGGCGCTGCCGGGGGACGCTGCGCCCACTCCGGTTCTCCGGCGCGGGAGAGACGGCGCTGCGCTGTCAGACTCCGGCGGAAGACGCGCGGTCCTGCGCCATGCTGCTCTACTGCGCCGCCGGTGCGGGAGAGGCGGCGCTGGCAGGGGAGAGCTGCGCTCTGACGGCGGGGGAGAGCCTGCTGGCGGAGGACGCGCGGGACGCGGAAATGCGCCTGACGGCCCCGGGGGCGGCGGACTTCGTATTAGCGGAGATGGTCTATTGAAAGCCGGAAAGAGGGAGGCACTGGACTCAGTGCCTCCCTCTGCGTATCGTTACTTGATGGCCTTTGTCCGGACCTCCTCGCCCAGGAGCTTGGCAAAGTCCTCCAGGCTCATGGCGCCCAGATCGCCCTCGGCCCGGTGCCGGACGGAGACGGTGCCGGCCTCCATGTCCCGGTCGCCGACTACCAGCATGTAGGGGATCTTCTCCAGCTGGGCCTCGCGGATCTTTTTGCCGATCTTCTCGTTGCGGCCGTCAACCTCCACCCGGAAGCCCTGGCTGTCCAGCTTGGCGGCGATATCCCCGGCGTACTCCGCCGCCCGGTCTGTGACCGGCAGCAGCTTCACCTGCACCGGGTTCAGCCAGGCGGGGAAGGCGCCGGCGAAGTGCTCGGTGATCACGCCGATAAACCGCTCGATGGAGCCCAGCAGGGCCCGGTGGATCATAATCGGGCGGTGCTTCTCGCCGTCCTCGCCCACGTACTCCAGCTCAAAGCGCTCGGGCATCTGCATGTCCAGCTGGATGGTGCCGCACTGCCAGGTGCGGCCCAGGCTGTCGGAGAGGTGGAAGTCCAGCTTGGGTCCGTAAAAGGCGCCGTCGCCGGGGTTGAGCTGGAAGTCCTTGCCCAGCTCGGTGATAGCCGCCTGCAGGGTATCCTCGGCGAAGTGCCAGACCTCCTCGTCGCCCATGTGGTCCTCGGGCATGGTGGACAGCTCGATCTGATAGGTCAGGCCGAAGGTGGAGTACATCTCGTCAAAGAGCCGGACGACGTTCTTGATCTCCTCCTTCATCTGCTCCGGGGTCATGAAGATGTGGGCATCGTCCTGGGTGAAGCAACGCACCCGGAACAGGCCGTGGAGGGCGCCAGACATCTCGTGGCGGTGGACCAGGCCCAGCTCCGCCGCCCGGATGGGCAGATCGCGGTAGGAGTGGGGCTCGTTCTTGTACACCAGCATACCGCCGGGGCAGTTCATGGGCTTGACGGCGTAGTCCTCCTCGTCGATGACGGTGGTGTACATGTTGTCCTTGTAGTGGTCCCAGTGGCCGGAGCGGTGCCAGAGGTCCTGGTTGAGGATGATGGGGGTGGCGATCTCCACGTAGCCGTAGCGCTTGTGGCACTGCCGCCAGTAGTCCAGCAGGGTGTTTTTCAGCACCATGCCCTTGGGCAGGAAGAAGGGGAAGCCCGGGCCCTCCTCGCACATCATGAACAGGCCCAGCTCCTTGCCCAGCTTCCGGTGGTCCCGCTTCTTGGCCTCCTCAATCCGGGCCAGGTACTCGTCCAGCTCGTCCTTCCTGGGGAAGGCCACGCCGTAGACGCGCTGGAGGGTCTGGCGGCTGGAGTCGCCCCGCCAGTAGGCGGCGTTGCAGGCGGTGAGCTTGATGGCGTTGCCCTTGATGCGGCCGGTGGAGTCCACGTGGGGGCCGGCGCAGAGATCCACGAACTCGCCCTGCTTATAGAAGCTGATGACCGCGTCCTCGGGCAGGTCGTTGATAAGCTCCACCTTGTAGGGCTCGCCCTTCTCCTCCATGTAGGCGACGGCCTCCTGGCGGGGCAGCTCGAAGCGCTCCAGCTTCAGCTTCTCCTTGCAGATTTTGCGCATTTCGGCCTCCAGCTCCGAAAGCTCGGTCTCGGAAAAGGGCCGGGGGGTGTCAAAATCGTAGTAAAAGCCGTTGTCGATGGAGGGGCCGATGGCCAGCTTCACCTCCGGGTGCAGGCGCTTCATGGCCTGTGCCAGCACGTGGGAGCAGGTGTGCCAGTAGGTCTTGCGGTAGGTTTCGTTTTCAAAGGTGTACAGGTTTTCTTCGCTCATGACTGGGAGCTCCTTTCGGTAATAGGGGCAAAAAAACTTCACCCCTGTGATAAATCCAGGGGTGAAGCAAAAACTCCACGGTTCCACCCTGCTTACAACGCGCCGCGCGCACTGTCGCTTTGTGTCCCCCTGTAACGGGAGGGGCCCGTCCCGGTCATCCCGGGCGGCTCAGGAGTGGTACTGCCGGTGCGTATCGGAGGGCGCTTCCACCTGAATGCGCCCCTCTCTGTCCGCCGCCGCCGGCTTCGTCTCCGTCATCGCGCTTTTATCAAAAGGTAGTGTAGCACCGCATGAGGACAATGTCAACAGTTTTTCTCAGGGAAACTCTCTTTTTTTCTCGTTGCAAAGCCGGAAATATGTGGTATACTATACCATGTGTTTGTGTATGCAAATTGACTCTCACAAAAGAGGAGCGTTTCATAGAATGGGCTTGATAACAAAACTTTTTGGAACCTACAGTGACCGGGAGCTGAAGCAGATCTATCCCATTGTGGACAAGATCGAGGCCATGGAGCCGGAGTACCAGGCCATGACCGACGCCCAGCTGACGGCCAAGACCGCCGAGTTCAAGGGCCGCCTGGCAAATGGCGAGGATCTGGACAGCATTCTGCCCGAGGCCTTCGCCACGGTCCGGGAGGGGGCGCGGCGGGTGCTGGGCATGCGGCCCTACCGGGTGCAGCTGGTGGGCGGCGTGGTGCTCCACCAGGGGCGCATCGCCGAGATGAAGACCGGCGAGGGCAAGACCCTGGTGGCCACACTGCCCGCCTACCTCAACGCCCTGACCGGGCGCGGGGTCCACATCGTCACGGTCAACGACTACCTGGCCAAGCGCGACAGCGAGTGGATGGGCAAGGTCTACCGCTTCCTGGGGCTCAGCGTGGGCCTCATCATCCATGGCCTGGACAAGGCCCAGCGCCAGGCGGCCTACGCCGCCGACATCACCTACGGCACCAACAATGAGATGGGCTTCGACTACTTGCGGGACAACATGGCGCTCTACTCCGGGGAGCTGGTCCAGCGGGGGCACAACTTCGCCATCGTGGACGAGGTGGACTCCATCCTCATTGACGAGGCCCGCACGCCCCTGATTATCTCCGGCATGGGGGAGAAGTCCACCCAGATGTACGATATGGCGGAGATGTTTGTCCGGAGCCTGAAGAAAATGGTCATCGCGGAGACCGACGAGAAGGCGGAGGAGGACGTGAACATCGACGCGGACTACGTGGTCGATGAGAAGGCCCGCACCGCCACCCTCACCGCCAGGGGCATCGCCAGGGCGGAGGAGTTTTTCCACGTGGAGAACCTCTCCGACCCGGAGAACTCCACCCTCAACCACCACATCAACCAGGCCATCAAGGCCCACGGCGTGATGAAAAAGGATATCGACTACGTCATCAAGGACGGACAGGTCATCATCGTTGACGAGTTCACCGGCCGCCTGATGTTCGGCCGCCGCTACAGCGAGGGCCTCCATCAGGCCATCGAGGCCAAGGAGCGGGTGAAGGTGGAGCGGGAGAGCAAGACCCTGGCTACCATCACCTTCCAGAACTACTTCCGCCTCTACTCTAAGCTCTCCGGCATGACCGGTACGGCCCTGACCGAGGAGGAGGAGTTCGGCACCATCTACAAGCTGGACATCATCGAGATCCCCACCAACCGCCCCCTGGCCCGGAAGGACGACCACGACGTGGTCTACAAGACCGAGGCGGGCAAGTTCCGGGCGGTCATTGAGCAGATCAAGGAGTGCCACGCCAAGGGCCAGCCGGTGCTGGTGGGCACGGTGTCCATTGAGAAGAACGAGTACCTGTCCAAGCTGCTGACCAGGGAGGGCATCAAGCACAACCTGCTCAACGCCAAGAACCACGAGCGGGAGGCGGAGATCGTGGCACAGGCCGGCAAGCTGGGGGCTGTCACCGTGGCCACCAACATGGCCGGCCGCGGCACCGACATCATGCTGGGCGGCAACGCCGAGTTTATGGCGAAAAACGATCTGCGCAAGGCGGGGCTCACCGACGAGCTCATCGCCGAGGCCACCGGCTACGCCGAGACGGACAACCAGGAAATTCTGGACGCCCGGCAGATGTTCGCCGGGAGCCTGGAGAAGCACAAGACCGAGATTGCCGGGGAGGCGGAAAAGGTCCGGGCGGCCGGCGGCCTGTTCATCATCGGCACCGAGCGCCACGACTCCCGCCGGATCGACAACCAGCTCCGCGGCCGCGCCGGGCGCCAGGGCGACCCCGGCGAGACACGGTTCTACCTGAGCCTGGACGACGATCTGATGCGCCTGTTCGGCGGGGATCGGATGACCGGCCTCATGGACCGGCTGGACATCGACGAGGACACGCCAATCGAGAACAGGATGCTCACCAAGGGCATTGAAAACGCCCAGACCAGCGTGGAGTCCCGCAACTTCCAGTCCCGCAAGAGCACCCTGGAGTATGACGACGTGATGAACAAGCAGCGGGAGATCATCTACGGACAGCGCAAGCAGGTCCTGGACGGCAGGGACATTCATGAGGTCATCACCGGCATGATCTCCACCATTGTCACCGGGAACGTGATGAACGCCTTCGGTGAGCAGAAGCACCTGGACGGGGACGGCTACCAGGCCATGATGGCCTCCATGGAGGGGACCTTCTTCCCCAGGAACGCCGTCAGCTACACCACCGAGGAGGCCGCGAAGCTCACGGCGGAGGACTTTATCAGCGTCTTCACCGACAAGGCCCTGGAGAGCTACGCCGCCAAGGAGGCGGAGATCGCCCGGGCCAAGGAGGCCAACCCCGGCTTCCCCGACATGCGGGAGCTGGAGCGGGTGGTCATGCTGCGGGTGGTGGACGAGTACTGGATGGAGCACATCGACGCCATGAGCGATCTGCGCCAGGGCATCCGCCTCAGGGCCTACGCCCAGACCAACCCGGTGGACGCCTACAAGGCCGAGAGCCTGCATATGTTTGAGGAGATGATCTCCGCCATCCAGGAGGAGACGGTCCGCCGTCTGTTCTCCGTCCGGCTCAAGACCAACCAGGAGGTCAAGCGGGAGCGGGTGGCCACCGGCATCACCGAGGGCCGCGGGGACGGCACGGTGAAAAAGCAGCCCCGCCGGGTGCAGAAGGTTGGCCGCAACGACCCCTGCCCCTGCGGCAGCGGGAAGAAGTATAAGCACTGCTGCGGGAGAGAGGCCTGATTCTTTTTGCGGGGCCCGCCCCTCGTCTGCCGGACATCTGCGCCTGCCCACGGGGGCGCGGAGCTGGGACGCCCCGCACAGCATGCCATCATAGAGGAGGAACTATGTCCTTTCTATCCCATGACCACGCGGGCGTGGTCTACCACACATCCTCCGTGCTGGAGGAACAAGGAATCATCCACGGCTTCTCCACCCGGCTGGGCGGCGTCAGTGAGGGGCACTTCGCGTCCCTCAACCTCCGGGGCGGCGGCCCGCATCCCGATGACCGGGAGCTGGTGAGGGAGAACTACCGGCGCTTCTGCGCCGCCCTGGGGGCGGACCCGGCGGGGCTGGTCCTGTCCAGGCAGGTCCACGAGGACACGGTCCGGCACGTGACGGCCGCCGACGCGGGGAAGGGCTTCTCCGCGCCCGTGGACTACACCGCTGACGCGCTGATCACCAACGAGCCGGGGCTGAACCTGATGGTCTTCTCGGCGGACTGCATCATCCTCCTGCTCCATGACCCGGTGACGGGGTGCGCCGGCGCGGTCCACGCCGGTTGGCGGGGCACGGCCCTGGATCTCCCGGCCAAGACAGTGGGGGAGATGGGCAGGGTTTTCGGTGCCCGTCCGGAGAATATCCGGGTGGCTATCGGCGCGGGGATCGGTCCCTGCTGCTTTGAGACTCATGACGATGTGCCCGACGCCCTGCGCGCGGCTTTCGGTCCGGGGGTGGAGCCCTATCTCGCGCCAAAAGGGGAGAAGTGGACCGTGGATTTGAAGGAAATCAACGCGTGGCGCCTGCGGGAGAGCGGGGTGCAAGGGGATTGCATTGACACCTGCTCCCTGTGTACCTCCTGCCGCACGGACCTCTACTGGAGCCACCGGAAGACCGGAAACCGGCGGGGCGTCCAGGGGGCGCTGATTGCTCTGCGGAGAGAGACGCCATGAGGCGGCCCCGTGCGCTCCTGCTGGCGCTTCTGCTTCTTCTGACGGGGTGTGCGGCCCTGGCGGAGCCGGAAGTCGCGCCGGAGGAGGAGTGGGACGGCTACGGAATGATAGAGGAGGAGCCGGAGGAACCGGAGCCCGCGCCGGAGCCGGCGTACCCCGCCGCCTTCTCGCTGGTCTATCAGAAGGATCAGACCCTGGACCCCGTCAACTGCGGCGAGGGCATCCAGGAGGACGTGGCCAGCCTGCTCTATGAGCCCCTGTTCCGGCTGGACGGGCAGTTCAATCCGGTGCCCGTCCTGTGTGAGAGCTATGCCTGGGACGAAACGGGGCTGGTGTGTACGCTGACACTCCGCCAGGACGCGGCCTTTCAGGACGGGACACCGCTGACGGCGGCGGACGCGGCAGCGTCCATCCAGCGGGCGGCGGCCTCGGCGCGGTACGGGTACCGGCTGCGGGGCGTGGCCTCCGCGGCGGCCAACCGGGCGGGACAGGTGGTCGTCACCCTCTACGCGCCGAACCAGGGCCTCCCGGCCCTGCTGGACATTCCCATCGTCAAGCGGGGCACGGAGAACCTGCCGGCGCCGACCGGCACGGGGCCCTATGTGCTGGTTACGGGCGGAGAGGGGGACTACCTGCTGGCCAACGAGGAGTGGTGGCAGCACAAGGCCCTGCCCGTAACGACCATTCCGCTGGTCCATGCCAAGGACCGGGACAACGCCCTCTACCTGTTCTCCTCCCACCGGGCGGAGCTGCTGACGGTGGATCCGATGGATAATCCCTCTTCCGCCACCGGACAGTCCCAGCGGACGGATCGGCCCACCGCCATTTTGCAGTTTATCGGATTCAATACCGCCGCGGACCGGCTTTTCGCAAGCCCCGCCCTTCGCGCCATCTTCAGCCAGGGCATTCCCCGGGAAACTCTGGTGGACGCCCAGCTGGCAAAGCTGGCGCTGGCCGCCCAGTTTCCCATCTCGCCGCTGTCCGCGCTCTATCCCGCGGATTTGGAGCGGGACTGCACCGGGGAAGAGACGCTGGAGGCCCTCCGCGCTGCGGGACAGGGGACCGGGGAGGTGAAGGAGCTGTCGCTGCTGGTAAACCAGGAGGACAGCTTCCGGGTGACCAGCGCCCAGTTCATCGCGGAGAGCCTGTCCGTGCTGAACTGGCGCATCACGGTCCGCGCTCTGCCCTGGGAGGAGTACACGGCGGCCCTGGCGGCGGGGGACTTTGATCTCTACTTCGGGGAGGTCCGCCTCACCGCGGACTGGGATCTCCGGGATCTGGTGGGCACGGGCGGAGCGCTGAACTACGGCGGCTACACCAATGCCTCCACAGATCTGATACTGGCGGGCTTTGCCGCCGCCGCGGACCGGCAGGCCGCCGCCCGGCAGCTGATGGCCCATCTCCAGGCCGCCGCGCCCATTGCGCCCATCTGCTTCAAGAACTATGCCGTCCTCACCCACGCCGGCGTGGTGGAGGGGCTCTCCCCGTCGCCGTCCACCACGTTCTATGGCATGGAGGAGTGGACGGTCCACCTCAGCCAGTGACGCCTGCCGGCGAGGGGGGATTGGCTTCCCTTGCCAGTTCCCCTGGAATATAATCTCTCACAAGGAGATGAAAACAATGCTCAACACCATCCTGTTTGACTTGGACGGTACCTTGGTGCCATTCCTCCAGGACGAGTTTATCCACGACTATTTCAAGGCCCTGACGGTGCGCCTGACGCCCATGGGCTACAAGGGGGAGCAGCTGCTGGACGCGCTGTGGAAGGGGGTGGCCGTCATGGTGGAGAACGATGGCCGCGTGACCAACCGCCAGGCATTCTGGGAGCGGTTCACCCAGGAGGTGGGGATCCAGGCCCTGGCGCTGGAGAGCATCTTTGAGGACTTCTATGCCCGGGAGTTTGACACGGTGCGCTCTGTTGTGCGGGAGAAGACGGACCGCGGCCCCTTTATCCGGATGCTGCGGGAGAAGGGATACGGCCTGGTGCTGGCAACAAACCCCATCTTCCCGGCGGTGGCCGTGGAAACACGGCTGGGCTGGGTGGGTCTGCGGGGCGGTGATTTCGATTATATCACCACCTACGAGAACAGCCGCCGCAGCAAGCCCAACCCCGGCTACTACCGGGACATTCTGGACCACATCGGACGGCGCGGGGAGGAGTGCCTCATGGCGGGCAACAACCCGGTGGACGACATGGCCGCCCTGAAGGCTGGGATCTCGGGATATCTGGTTACCGACTGTATCGAAAATCCCGGCGATCTGCCGCTGGAGGACTACACGCACGGTTCCTTCCGGGAGCTGGAGGCGTATCTGGCGGGACTGCCGGCCCTCCGCTGAAAATGGAAGAAGCAAGAAGACCGCCCGGAGCGAAAAGATTGCTCCGGGCGGTTTTGCGTACTCAGGGGTATCCTACAGCTCCATGAACCGGGCGGCACCCCTGGTGCGCAGCCACCAGATCTGGGGGACGCAGCCCGCCAGCAGGACCGCCGCACCAACCAGAAGTCCGGCCAGCTCCCCTGTGCTCCTTTGCAGCAGCCAAACCAGGGCCCCGGCCAATACTGCCGCCGCCATGCCGCCGAATCCCGAGATCAGGGAGGCCGCGGACTGCTTGACCACGACCGTGTCGTTGACCGCGTCCATTTTCGGGAAGCAGAGGTTTACGATGAGGCCCATCAGGGCGGCAAAGGCGCTGAAGGCCGCCCCGGCGAGAAACAGCGTGCCGCACTCCGCCGGCGTCAGGCCCAGGCCCCAGCTCATCCCCGCCGCGCCAATGAGCAGGCAGGGGATTGTCAGCAGGATCTGGAATCCGGCCTTTGCGGCGAAGATCTCGGAGGGGGATACCGGCGACTCCTTGAGAATCCAGAGGTTTTGCCCCTCCAGGCTGACAGACGAGCCAGTGATGGCCGCTGTGGAGAGTGTGAAGCAGATGGCGGCGGCCGCCAGTGAGGGCAGGGGGACCTCCCCGGTATTGAAACCCGCCTGGGCCAGTATCTCCTGGAGCTGCCCCCTCATCACCGCCGCCGCGATGCCGCCGATGATAAGAATCACCAAGCCGAATCCCGTGTTGAACAGGTAGATGGGCGTACCGAAAAACCGGGACGCCTCCTTCCGCAGCAGCGCCCGCCGGCGTCCCGTGCCCTTGAGCCGGGTGAGGCGGTAGTCCGTCCGCCTGCCGTGGGAGCGCAGGCCCGTGAGGACCTGCTGGTAGAACCGGGAGAACAGCCAGGCGGCCGCCAGCACCGGAACCGTGGACAGCAGGCAGAACATGGCCAGCGTCTCCCAGTCGCCGCACACGCCCTGCTGGAACAGCTGGAAGGGGATGCTCCACACGCCGCCCGCCGGGGTCCCGCCCACGGCTCCGGCGGCGAGGCCGGATATGCCGAGATTGATCTGGATGGCCAGGAGAAGTACGCCCGCCAGCAGCAGGGTGTACAGGAGCAGGTTCACCAGCTTCCGGCTGGCGAAGCGTCCGCCCAGCCAGCTGAGCAGAAATCCCGCCAGCAGGGACAGCGTGGTGGGCAGCAGCGCCAGAAAGGGAACCCCAATCACCAGCCGCAGGACCAGCAGCGCCCCGCCGCCTCCGCCGAACCAGATCCGCGCCGCTCCGGCGGGCAGGACCAGCAGGGCGCAGACGAGCAGATTCTCCGCGTACAGGGCGGCGAGCTTGCTCAGCAGCACCGTGAAGGCGGGAACCGGCATGGACAGCAGCAGATCCGCGTCCCTTCCGCTGAACACCACCCCCTGGGCGGCAAAGGCGGTGAACATCAGGCCCAGAATGACGGCCATGCCCGGCAGCATCACCAGCAGCAGATCAAGTGCCCCGGCCCGGGCCAGCTGTGAGCCCAGGGCGAAGCTGTACATGCAGGAGATATAGAGGCACAGGGCGCTGAGGAACGCCAGCGCCGCCCAGCCCGAGACGGCCCGCTTCCGGTTTCCCCGGCCCACCTGGAGGGAGGAGAGCAGACAGCGCAGCTGAAGTCTGGTGAGGATCAGAAAGTGTTTCATCGGTCCCCCTCCTTCTCCGTCAGGCCCAGGAACACGTCCTCCAGGCTGGAGTCGCCCACTACCTCCTCCGTGGGGCCGTGGCGCACCAGCCGGCCGTCCTGGATGATGGCGATGGTGTGGCACAGCTTTTCCGCCACCTCCAGCACGTGTGTGGAGAAGAACACCGCGCCGCCCTCCCGGCACAGCTCCGCCAGATACCCCTTGAGCAGATGGGAGGCGGCGGGGTCCAGACCGACGAATGGCTCGTCCAGCACCAGCAGCCTGGGGCGGCGGATGAGGGCGGAGATGAGCGCCAGCTTCTGCTTCATGCCGTGGGAGTAGCTGGCGATGGCGCCGCCCAGATCCCCGGTGAGGCCGAAGGCGTCCGCGTACTTCCGGATGCGCGCCTCCCGGTCCCTGGCGGAGATCCCGTACAGGTCCGCGATCAGGTTCAGATAGCCGATGCCGCTCATGAACTCGTACAGGTCCGGGTTGTCGGGCAGGAAGGCGGTGATGGACTTGGCGGCTACCGGCTCCTTCTGAATGTCGTGTCCGCCGATGGTGATGGTCCCCTGGGTGAAGCTCATCACCCCTACCACCGCCCGGAGTGTGGTGGTCTTGCCCGCGCCGTTGTGGCCGATAAAGCCGCAGATTTCCCCGGGAGCCACGTGGAGCGTCAGGCCGTCCACGGCGGTTTTTCCGCCGGGATAGACCTTGGTATAGTTTGAGATGTTCAGCATGGAAGAGCCCTCCTTTGTTTTGTCTGGTCCGGTTATACACCCTCCAGCCGGGAGAAGGTCAAGACCTTTTTGAGATTTTTCCCCAAAATCGAACCTTCCACCAGGGGGAGAGGTTGACCGGAGAGGGGATTTATATTAAAATAGTGGACAGGGTACGACACAAATTTGAAAGAGAGACGAGAGAATGATGACACAGGAATTTCACGATCGGTATGCTGCCGCCCGCAGGGCGGTGATTGCCCGCCGCTACCAGCGCATGAACCCCCGGCAGCAGGAGGCCGTGCTGGCCACTGAGGGCCCCCTGCTGCTGCTGGCCGGCGCGGGCAGCGGCAAGACTACGGTGCTCATCAACCGGGTGGACAATCTGCTGACCTTCGGCCGTGGCAGCGACACCGTGGAGACGCCCTCCTGGGCCACGGAGGAGGACCTGGCCTTTTTGGAGAACTTTCCGGAGGACCCCGGGCCGGAGGACTGGCGGGAGGCCCGGCGGCTGTGCGCGGTGGACCCCGCCGCCCCCTGGTCGGTTATCGCCATCACCTTCACCAACAAAGCCGCCGGAGAGCTGCGGGAGCGGCTGGAGCGGATGTGCGGGGAGGAGGCGGCCAGGAGCATCTGGGCCGCCACCTTCCACTCCGCCTGCATCCGCATTCTCCGCCGGGACATTGAGCGTCTGGGCCTGGGCTTTACCGGCAATTTTACCATTTACGACACCGATGACAGCAAACGGGTCATCAAGGACGTCCTCAAGGCCATGAGCCTGGATGAGAAGGAGTTCCAGCCCCGCTCGGTGCTGTCCATCCTCTCCAACGCCAAGGACAAGAACCAGTCCCCGGACCAGTTCGCCCAGGAGGTCAAGTCCTCCCACGACTGGCGGATGCCCCGGGTGGCGGAGATCTACGCCGGATACCAGCGCCGGCTCCGGGAGGCCAACGCCCTGGACTTTGACGATATCATCCTCCACACGGTCCACCTGCTGCAAAAGGACCAGGAGGTCCGGGAGCACTACCAGAGGAAGTTCCGGTATGTGCTCATTGACGAGTACCAGGACACCAACCACCTCCAGTACCTGCTGGCCCGGCTGCTGGCGGGGGGATACGAGAATATCTGCGTGGTGGGGGACGACGACCAGTCCATCTACCGCTTCCGGGGCGCCAACATCGAGAATATCCTCAATTTCGAGGACCAGTACAGCAATTGCCGGACCATCCGTCTGGAGCAGAACTACCGCTCCACCCAGAATATTCTGGACGCGGCCAACGCGGTGATTGAGAACAACACCGGCCGCAAGGGCAAGAAGCTCTGGACCCAGGAGGGGCCGGGGGAGAAGGTGCTGGTTAAGACCGTGTTCAGCGAGTCCGACGAGGCCAACTACGTGGCCGGGAAGATTCTGGAGAGCTGCGCCAGAGGGGAGGACTGGCGGGACAGCGCCGTCCTCTACCGGATGAACGCCCAGTCCAACGCCCTGGAAATGGCGCTCAAGCGCAACGGCATCCCTTACCGGGTCTACGGCGGCATGAAGTTCTTCGACCGGGCGGAGGTCCGGGACATGCTGGCCTATCTGGGCGTCATCCACAACAGCGCCGACGATCTGCGCCTGCGGCGGATCATCAACACCCCCGCCCGGGGCATCGGCCCCACCAGCGTGGACCGGGTGTCGGCCCTGGCGGCCCAGGAGGGGCGCAGCTTCTACGAGATTCTGAAGCGGGCGGGGGAGTACCCGGCCCTCAAGGCATCCGCGGCCAAGCTGCAGGCCTTCGCGGCCATGATCGGGGAGCTGCGGGAGCTGGAGGAGACGCTGGAGCTGCCGGATCTGTACGACGCGGTGTGCGAGAAGACGGGATACATCAAGGCCCTGGAGGAGAAGGGGGACATGGAGAGCCGCGGGCGGATCGAGAACGTCCAGGAGCTCCGCTCCAGCATCCTGGGCTTTCTGGAGGGCGCGCCGGAGGACCCGTCCCTGGCGGGCTTCCTGGACAGCGTGGCCCTCTATACGGACCTGGACGACGCCGCGGACAGCGACAACTGCGTCTCCCTCATGACGATGCACAGCGCCAAGGGCCTGGAGTTCCCCAACGTGTTTGTGGTGGGCATGGAGGAGGGCGTGTTCCCCAGCGGCCGGTCCGTGGGGGAGAGTGATGAGATGGAGGAGGAGCGGCGGCTGTGCTACGTGGCCATGACCCGGGCCCGCCAGCGTCTGGTCATGACCTGCGCCCGCCAGCGGATGCTCTACGGCCGCACCAGCACCAATCTCCCCTCCCGGTTCCTGGAGGAGCTGCCCGCCGGGCCCATTGACTGGCAGAGCAAGACCGAGCCCAGGGGTGCGGACCGCTGGGGAGATCAGGCGGCTGCCTTCGGCTCCATGGCCTCGGGGGAGTCCCGGGCGCAGACCGCCCCGCGGGCCGCACGGCCCACCCGGCCTGTCCGGCCCCGCCATGATACCGGCTTTACCGCCGCGCCTGCCCCGACGCCCTCTGCCGGACTGCTCCAGCTGGAGAAGGGGGACGCCATTGAGCACCGCACCTTCGGGAAGGGGATGGTGCTGTCCGTGCGGCCCATGGGCGGCGACGCCCTCATCGAAGTGGCCTTTGACGGCGTGGGCACCAAGAAGCTGATGCTGAAGGTGGCCGGGGCGCACATTACGAAGCTGTGAGGGCGATACTTTTTCTTGAAACCACTCGCCGCCTATGGCGGCTTGGGCTGCCAGGGCTTGTTTGAAAAATGGAAATATAGTCAATGTGGTTGAGAAAGGGGAAAAAGATCGATGGAAGATCGGGAGAGGACCATCCGGCTGTGGTTTGACATGTGGCTGCAAAAGAGGGACTTGGGCATTGGAGAGATTTTTGCGGAGGATGCGGTCTACATAGAGAGCTGGGGGCCGGAATACCACGGCTGTGAAAAAATTAAGCTGTGGTTTGACGATTGGAACAGCCGGGGGACGGTCATGCAATGGGACATCCGGCAGTATTTCCACAAGGGGGACCAGACGGTGGTGGAGTGGTATTTCCGAAATCAGATGGACAATGGAACCGTGGAGGCCTTCGAGGGAATGTCCCTTATTGAGTGGGCGGGAGACGGAAAAATCCGCTTTCTGAAGGAATTCGGCTGCAACGAGGACCGCTACGACCCCTACCGGGAAGGCCCGGTCCCGCAGTTCCGGGAGGAACGCGCGGCGTGGTTCTGATTTGCTGGGAACCATTTCCCTGGCGGCTCCGTCTAATGGACAAACCGGATGATTGGAGGGAGCACGATGGGAATCAGAAAAGATTCGCTCTGGGTGGTCCCGGCGTTCTGCATTGGGGCTGGGATTGTCACGCATATCGTGTATCTCGCGGTGTTGCTCCTGACGTGGATGGTATCCTTTCCAGACTGGGGCCGCGTCAACGAATTGCTGGTGTTCGGCGGCTGTTTCCTGGCGGCGCTGCTGCTGGGCGGGCTCTATTTCTTCCGGGATATGCCCCGGAAGGAGCTGTTTGCATCCGTTTCTATTGTTGTGCTCTACGGGGCGGTTGTGTATACTCTTGATTGGATGGCCCCCTCGGTGAGCAGGCGGGGACCCGTCCGCATCCTTGGTCTGGGGCCGTTCTGCCCCTTCGGGTGGCTCAGTGTGGTGGATTTCGCCGGCCCACTGGGGAGGGACGGTATCAGCCAGGTGGTGAAGCTGCTGCTGCCATACCTGTTCGTGCTGTTCGGCAGGCGGGAGAAGAAGCCGCACTGACAAAAAGAAAATTTTTTCTCGTTTTGGGGAACAATCTCCCATAGCGTTCGTCTATTCTGTCGCCGCACCTGTTGGGCGGTACAAAACAACTTGGAGGTATCCCGAAACATGAAAAAGTTCATCACCATTTTGCTGACACTCACCTTAGCGCTGTCCCTGGCCGCCTGCGGCGGCAGGGAGGGGGATTTTGATGAGAAGGCCCCGGATCTGAACCAGTACTATGAGGACTTTATGGCCACCCTGGGGGCGGACAACACCCCGGCCATGATGGATCTGGAGGGGGAATTCCTGGAGGCCTACTACCCGGGACTGGGGGAGTACGGCGCCAAGCAGTCCGTTCTGAAGGCCGCGGCCATCACCTCGGTGCCCTATGAGTTCGCCCTGGTGGAGCTGGAGAAGGAGTCTGACGCCAAGGCGGTGGCGGATCTGTTCCAGGCCCGCATTGACAGCCAGGTCCAGGGCGGCGCCTTCTACCCGGAGACCATCGAGTCCTGGAAAAAAGCCCAGGTCCTGACCAAGGGCCGGGTGGTGGCGCTGATCTCCGCCGGCGGGGAGCAGGAGGCTGCCGTGTCTGCCTTTGAAAAGCTCTTTTCATAAATATTCCTTCCGAACGGAAAGGTCGGAAGGAATAGATGCCATGTTTTGCGGTTGCCGCCGCTTACTGCGGCGAGCAAAACGGCTTGAACCAAATGTATTATTTCCGAATTTTTAATACGGAAATAATAAAACCGGGGCATACGGGATTCTTTCCGTATGCCCCCTTGACAGGAGAAATCGTGCATGGTCTTTTCCAGTCTTCCTTTTTTGTTTTTCTATCTGCCGGTGGCCGTGGCGGTTTATCTGCTCTCGCCGCTGAAGCTGCGCAACCTGTGTCTTCTGGTGGTCAGCCTCTTTTTTTACGGCTGGGGGGAGCCGGTGTACATCAGCATCATGGTCCTCTCCATTGCCGTGGACTACACCCACGGCCTGCTGGTGGAGCGCTGGCGGGACAATGACAGGAGAGCCCGGATGGCGGTGGCCTCGTCGGTGCTCTGTAATCTGGCAATTCTGGTGTTCTTCAAATACTGGGATTTCATTGCTGTCAATGTAAATGCCTTGACAGGGCTTTCTGTGCCTGTTCTGGGTCTGCCGCTGCCCATCGGCGTCAGCTTTTACACCTTCCAGACCATGAGCTACACCATAGACGTCTACCGCCGGGACGCCCCGGTCCAGCGCAGCGTGACGGCCTTCGGCGCCTATGTCACGCTGTTCCCCCAGCTCATCGCCGGACCCATCGTCCGCTACCGCACGGTGGCGGACCAGCTGGTCAGCCGGGAGGAGAATCTGGAGAAATTCACCTCCGGTATCCGCCGCTTCACGGTGGGAATGGCCAAGAAGGTGCTGCTGGCCAACGCCATCGGCCAGCTGTGGGACGTGAGCCTCGCCAGCAGGGAGCTGACGATGGCCGGGGCGTGGCTGGGGCTTCTGGCCTATGCCTTTCAGATTTATTTCGACTTCTCCGGGTACAGCGACATGGCCATCGGCCTGGGGCGGATGTTCGGATTTGAGTTCCTGGAGAACTTCAACTACCCCTATATCTCCCGCTCGGTGGTGGAGTTCTGGCGGCGGTGGCATATCTCACTGACCACGTGGTTCCGGGAGTACGTCTACTTCCCGCTGGGCGGAAACCGGGTTTCCCGGGGAAAGTGGGTGCGCAACATCCTGATTGTCTGGCTTCTCACGGGCATCTGGCACGGCGCTGGATGGAACTTCCTGCTGTGGGGCCTGTACTACGCGGTGTGGATGCTGGCGGAGCGGCTTTTCCTGGGAAAGCGGCTGGAGAAGCTGCCGGCAGTCCTCCGGCATGTCTACGCCATGGCGGTGGTGCTTGTGGGGTGGGCGCTGTTTGCGGTGGAGGATCCGGGGCGGCTGGGAGACTACTTCCGCGCCCTCTTTGGCGGCAGCGGACTTTTGAGCGCCGTGGACGGCTATCGGCTCCGCAGCTACCTGCCCATGCTGGTGATTCTGGCGCTGGGCGCCACGCCGCTGGCTCAAACGCTCTGGGACCGGCTGGGGGATCGGACCCGGTCGCGGCTGGCTCCGGTCCTGGTGCTGGCGGCCCTGGTGCTGTGTACCGCCTCCCTGGTGGACGCCAGCTATAACCCCTTCCTGTACTTCCGGTTTTGAGGCATACATTCTTTTCTTTGTGTACAAAGAAAAGAATCAAAAGAAAAACTTTTTGCGCAAAACTCCGTCTTGCTTGATGGGGCTTATGGCCGCGCCCCGCAGGACATGACGAAACGCCAGTTTCGTCCAAACTTTCTTTTGATACTTTTCTTTTGAAAGAAAAGTATGAATACCATAGGGAGGGAATCGTATGAGCAGAATTTCACAGCGGGTGACGGCGGCGGTGTTCTGCGTGTTTCTGGCGGGATTCGGCCTGCTGCACCTGCTGCTGCCGGACCGCACCTTCTCGCCGGTGGAGAACCGGAACCTGGATCAGCTGCCCGCTTTCTCCTGGTCCGCTCTGGCGGACGGGAGCTACACGGCCGGGCTGGAGAGCTATCTGGCCGACCAGTTTCCGCTGCGGGACGGCTGGATGGGGCTGAAGACACGGTACGAGTACCTGCTGGGCAAGCGGGAGTTCCATAATGTGTACCTCTGCGGCGATACGCTGGTAGGCAAGGTGGAGGACGACAGCAGGGCGGAGCAGAACCTGGATTACCTCCGCCGTCTGGCGGAGAAGACGGAGCTGCCGCTGTACCTGGGCCTCATTCCCACGGCGGCGGAGACCTGGCGGGAGAAGCTTCCGGCTGGAGCGGAGAGCTTTGACCAGCGCTCCTACCTGGAGCGGGCCAGGGCCGTTCCAGGCATCACCTGGGTGGACGTGGCCGGCGCCCTGGCGGACCACGCCGGGGAGGGCCTGTACTACCGCACGGACCACCACTGGACCAGCCTGGGGGCCTACTACGGCTATAGCGCCTTCATGGATGCCCTGGGGGAGGAGCCCCTGCCCCTGGGGGAGGGGGGGACGGTGTCGGTTGATTTTTATGGCACCCTCTACTCCACCTCCGGCGTCCACTGGGTACGGCCGGATACCATTGAGCGGTATGTACCTGACAGCGGCGTGACGGTGGAGGATATAGAGTCCGGGGAGACCCACGGGCTGTACGTGAACAGCTTCCTGGGGGAGAAGGATCAGTACGCCTCCTTCCTAGGCGGCAACGCGCCGCTCTATATTGTCCGCAATCCCGCGGCAGCCTCCCGGGAGAAGCTGCTGGTGGTCCGGGACAGCTACAGCGACAGCCTCGCACCGTTTCTGAGCCAGCGGTTCGGTGAGATCCACCTGCTGGATCTGCGCTACTACCGCACCGGCGTGGATCAATACGCGAGGGAGAACGGGATCGACCGGATTCTGGTCTGCTACAGTGTGGAGAACTTCATCAAGGACGTGGACGCGGTGTTTCTGGGGCAATAACGCCCTGTCTCACCCAATAGAAAATCATTTTCATCATTATTTGGAGGATTTCGGAGATATGAAAAAGCTTCTTGCGCTGCTGTTGGCGCTGACCATGCTGCTGAGTCTGGCGGCCTGCGGAAAAAAGGACGACAAGGAAAACAACAACGCCGCCCCGGAGGGACACAACCAGGTCCAGACGCCGGCTCCCCAGCCGGACCCAGACCCGGAGCCGGATCCTGAGCCCCTTCTGCCGGATCCGGAGAAGGACGAGATGGAGGACGGAGAGGAGATCCTGGAGGACGGCGGGGAAGAGATCCCGGAGGAGGCTGGCGGAAAGGAAGGAGAGGCTGACTCCGCGCCTGCCTTCCGCGTCAGCCACGAGGACGTGACCCTGGGGCACGCCGGGGAGACCTTCCGGCTGTCGGTCTGGGACGCCAACGGCGACGCCCCCGACACCTGCACGTACACCTCCATCTATCCGGAGGTGGCGTCAGTGGATGAGGCCGGCGGCGCGGTGACCGCCGTGGCGCCGGGGAGCACCACCGTTACGGTCCGCGCGGCCTACGGGGATGAGCAGGTGGAGTTCCAGTGCATCGTCCGCTGCAGGTGGACGGAGGAGAAGAACGACGCGGAGAAGGACGATGCGGCAGGCGGCACGGAGCCCAGCCAGCCCAGCCAGCCCGACTCCCCGGCCAGCCGGCCTGCTCTGGCTGACTTCGTTGCCACACTTCAGGGTTCTTACGAGGGCCTGGGCGCTCTGTCGCCTTACGAGGGGGAGCTGCTGGAGAACTACTACCCCGGTCTGAGCGGCATCGCCGCGGTGGAGGAGATCCTGGTCCAGGAGACGATGATGAGCACTGCCAATGTTGCCGTGGGCCTGGTCAAGCTCTCCGATGACGCCACGCTGGAGGATGTTCTGGCGGTGCAAAATATCTTCCAGTCCCGGATCACCACCCAGGCCGAGGGCGGCGCGTGGTACCCCGCCTCCTGCGAGACTTGGGAAAAGGGGGTCATTACATCTGTCTCCAACTGCGTGGGAATGTTTGTCTATCCGGAAAGTGCCCAGGAATTGGCGGACCAGTTCACGGAGACATTCTCGAACTGAGTTGAAAACCGCCGGAGCCGCCCAATCGGGACGCGGGCGAGAGGGGGAGAACGCTGATGAAGGAAAAGCTGATTTCGTTTTTGAAACAGGAGACGGTGCTGTGCACTGCCCTTGTGCTGGCGGTGCTGTCCATGCTCTTTGTCCCTCCGGACGCGGAATATGCGTCCTACATTGATTTCCGGACCCTCGCCATCCTGTTCTGTCTGATGGGGGTCATGGCCGGGCTGCAGAAGACAGGCGTTTTTCAGTGGGTTGCGCAGGCGCTTCTGGGCAGGGTGAAAAAGGCGCGGCAGCTGGTATGGATCCTGGTTCTGCTCTGCTTTTTTACCAGCATGGCCATCACAAACGACGTCGCCCTCATCACCTTTGTCCCCTTTACGTTCATAGTCCTGAGGCTGGTCGGAGACGAGGTGAGAGCGCGGCTGCTGGTCCCGGTTGTCGTGCTGCAGACCATCGCCGCCAACCTGGGCAGTATGCTGACACCGGTAGGAAATCCCCAGAATCTCTATCTGTACGGCAGGGCGGGGCTCTCCCTCGGATCCTTCATTCTGCTGATGCTGCCGTATACTGCTGTCTCCCTTCTCCTCATTGTGATCTGGAGCACGGTCCAGACCAGGAAATACAACGGCCCAATCCAGGTCTCCTTTGATGAGGAGATCCGGCTCTCCGGCAAAAGCGTACAGCTTGCCGCGTATCTCCTTCTCTTTGCCGCCGACCTGCTGGCGGTGGCGAGGGTGGTTCCCTGTACGATAACGCTCACTGCAACAATCATCGGGCTTATGCTCATAGACCGATCGATATTTGCCCGCGTGGATTACAGCCTGCTCCTGACCTTCGTTGGATTCTTTGTTTTTATCGGCAACATGGGGCGGATGCCGGCCTTCCATGACTTCCTGCAGCGAATTGTCTCCGGCCATGAGCTGCTGACAGGCGCCGCCGCAAGCCAGTTGATCAGCAATGTGCCGGCCGCGCTCCTGCTGTCGGGATTCACAGAGGATCTGCCGGCCCTGCTGGTAGGCGTCAATCTCGGCGGTCTGGGCACGCTGATCGCATCTATGGCGAGCCTGATTTCCTACAAGCTTGTTGTGCGGGAGGAGAGCGGGGTAAAAGGTACATATTTTTGGCATTTTACACTGGTCAATATCGCCTTTTTGGCAATCCTGCTGCTGTTTGCCATCCTTTTGGCTTAAAGGCCGCACCCGGCGCCCTCCATACGCGTCTTTCCGATTCTTAACCGGCGAGAACAATTCCATACAAAATGCCGGTCAGGATAACCTGACCGGGATTTTCAGATGAACGATTCCATACGGGCCTTCCCGCCCCGTCAGGCGTGGTAGCATCCGCCGCCGATGAACTCCCGCATCAGGGACGTTTGGGGGATGTTATCCGAGGGAATGGGCAGGAAATAGTTTAAGAATTTCAGCAGCCTCTTCGCCTCAATATACTCCTCGCTGTCCCTGGGGACGCCAAAGAGCAGGGGTTGTACGTAAGTCTTCAACAGGGCCGTCTCATAGATCAGCGCCGAGTTGAAGATCACGTCCGCGCTGTCCTGGAAGGGGAAGATGTTGTTCTCCTCGCCCCGCCGGACAGAAGGCCACATTTTGATGGTGGCCTGGGCGCTGTAGCCCCGGGTCCGGGCGTCCCGCTCGATCCGCCGCAGAAGGCGGGCGTCGGTGGAGGGAATGCGGTTGTGATCGTCAATATTCAGCGTGGTGAGGCAGCTGATATAAATTTTATACTTGCTCGCCTTGGGCAGCGCGTGGGTGAACTGGTCGTTGAGGCAGTGGATCCCCTCAATGACCAGGACGTCCCCGTCACCCAGGGCGAGGGTATTTCCGTTGTACTCCCGGACGCCCTTTTTGAAATTGTAGGTGGGCAGATCGACGGTCTCGCCGTTCAGCAGGCGCACCATGTCCGTGTTGAACTGCTCCACATCCATGGCGCCCAGGCCCTCGAAGTCGTAGTTGCCGTTTTCGTCCCGGGGGGTCTTGTCCCTGTTGACGAAGTAGTTGTCCGTGGCGATGGCGTGGGGCCGCAGGCCGCAGGCCCGCAGCTGGGTGGACAGACGGTGGGAGAAGGTGGTCTTTCCGGAGGAGGAGGGCCCCGCGATCATGACAAAGCGGACCTCTTTGCGGGCGGCGATCTCCGCGGCAATGTCGCCGATCTTTTTCTCCATCATAGCCTCGTAGGCCAGGATGAGCGGCGTGGTATTGCCCTGGGAGACGGCGGCGTTCAGCTCCGCTACGTTGGAGACATTCAGCGCCTCGGCGCGCTGATTGGACTCGTGGAGCTCCCGGAATACCTTCATGGCCGGCCGAAACTCCTCCAAATGGCCGGGATCCCTCCGGGTAGGCAGGCGCAGAACAAAGCCGCTTTCAAACAGCTCCAGGCCGAAGCACCTGATATACCCGGTATCCGGCACCATATAGCCATAGAAGTAGTCCACAAAGCCGTCCAGAGAGTATACGTTGACATGGGAGTTGATCCGGAAGCTGAGCAGCTGGGCCTTGTGGATGAGCCGCTCCCGCTGGAACAGCTCGATGGCGTCATCAATATTGATGGAGTGTTTTTCGATGGGAAGCGCCTGGGCGGACAGCTCCCGCATTCGCTCCTCCACCCGCTCCAGCAGGGCCTGGTCCAGGGTAAAATCGCCCTGGGCGCGGATAAAGAGGGCGCGGCTGAGGGAGTACTCCACACAGATGCGCTCCACGTTCTCCCGGCCCGCCACGTCATAAAACGCCTTGAGCATCAAAAAGACCGCGCTGCGCTCGTAGGTCTGAATGCCGGGGATATCCTGGGCGGTAACCATTTTCAGCGAGCAGTCCCGGTCCAGGGACTTGTGGAGCTCGCAGAGCTTCCCATCCCGGTTGACCAGCAGGATATCATAGGGGAACCGCTGCTGAAAGTCCGCCGCGATGGTGCGGTAGGGCGTTCCCTGGGGATAGGCGTATTCCACGCCGTCTACCATGACCTTTACCATTTTCTTTTCTTCCATGTGATAGCCTCCTGTCCGTGATGATCCTGATGGTTCCAACAGCGCTGTTGATATGAGTTTGTTGTCTGCACAGGTGAAAGAGTTTTATTCTATTTTATCAGATCATGCCGTATAATGCAATCCTTTGTTAGGCGCAGTTTGAGAAACGGAATGACTGCCGGCAGGTAAGCTCTGGTTTACCGCTCTGATGGACACATGGCCCGGCGTATGGCCGGGCGTGCTGATCATTTCGCAGCCTCCGCCCCGGCGGCAGCACGCTGGTGAGGCCGCGGTGATAAAGAACCTCCGAATGGAGGAGCGGAGGGCGGCACCACCCGTCCTCCGTTCCCGGCAAATCACTTGGTTCCGAAAATCCGGTCCCCCGCGTCCCCCAGGCCGGGGACGATATACCCGTTCTCGTTGAGCCGGTCGTCCACCGCGCCGCAGTAGATTTCCACGTCCGGGTGGTCGGCCTGGACCCGCTCAATACCCTCGGGCGCGGCCAGGAGTACCATCAGCTTGATGCTGGTGCAGCCGTACTCCTTCATGAATCCGATGGCCGCGGAGGCGGAGCCGCCGGTGGCCAGCATGGGATCCACAATCAGCACCTCCCGCTCGGCAATATCCTTGGGCATCTTGCAGAAGTACTTTACCGGCTCCAGGGTATCCTCGTTCCGGTACAGGCCGATGTGGCCCACCCGGGCGGAGGGGACCATCCGCAGCACACCGTCCACCAGACCCAGGCCCGCCCGGAGGATGGGCACCACGGCGAACTTCTTCCCCTTGAGCACAGGCGCCATGGTTTTGCAGATGGGGGTCTCCACCTCCTTCTCCGTCAGGGGCAGATCCCGGGTGGCCTCGTAGGTCAGCAGCATCCCGATCTCGCTGACCAGCTCCCGGAAATCCTTGGTAGCGGTGTTCTTATCCCGCAGGATGGTCAGCTTGTGGGACAGCAGGGGGTGGCTGACGACATGGACTTTTTCACTGTACATAGCGGTTATTCTCCCTTCATAATCCAGCCTGTGGCGGCGGTTTCTTTTGCTGCGTCGGTGGTGAATGCAGGCTCTAAAAGACAGTATACCACAAAAAGCGCCGCTTGTGGAGATGAATTTACAGACGGATCGGAAAAAGAGGAAAAGAAAATCTTAAGAATCAGCCCACTATTTTCCTCTTGCATTGACCCGTCTCCGCGCTTATAATAAGGATAGCTATCAGACAACAAAAACATCCGCCCCGGCGGAGCGATGGAGGGACCGTCTTTGACAGAAAACTTCCGTGAAATGACAGAAGACATCATCAATCATCCTCTCTTTTTGCAGCTGCGCAGCTGCCCCCACCACGGCGGTGACAACTCCCTGTACATTCACTCAATCTCTACGGCGAAGTGCGCGTACCGCCTGGCCCGCCAGTTCCACATGCGGGAGGAGCGGGTGCGCGCGGTGACCCGGGCCGCCCTGCTCCACGACTTTTTCGGCTACGACTGGCAGAGCGAGCGCCACCGCCGCTTTATGTGCCGCTACTCCGGTTTCAAGCGCATCTCCCATATGCACGCATTTATCCACGGGGCCCACGCCGCCCGGCGGGCGGACCGGCTGTTCGGCCTGGACGAGCGGCAGCGCTCGGCCATCACCAGCCACATGTTCCCCCTGGCGCCGGTGCCCAAAAACTCCGAGGCCTGGGTGCTGACCCTGGCGGATAAGCTGGTGGCCTCCAAGGAGGTGGGGATGACGGTGGGCTGGCATGTGCGCAGCTGGTACCGCAAGGTGGTACCAGCCGCCTGCGCCGTGAGGCGCTGAGCGCAGCTGCCCCAAAATACGGCTGTCCTGACGGGCAGCCGTATTTTTTGCGGGATACGTTTGACGTTTGTAGAAATTCGACAAAAGAATTGCTCTATATTTGTAAAACTCACCTCTTGGCTTTCCGCCTGTATCTGGTATAATAGAGGTGACACTACAAAGCGAAAGGATGATCCGCGTATGAAGCTCAGACGCCTTCTCTGCGCCCTCGTCAGCTGCCTGCTGCTGGCGGGGCTGACGCCCGCCGCCTCTGCTGCGGAGCGCATGACCGCCGCAGTAGTCACCGGGCCGGTGGTTCTCAACGGCTGCGCTGTGGACAACGGCACCGCCCAGTACCCCCTGCTGCTCTACAGCAACATCACCTACTTCCCCATGACCTACCACCTCTGCCGTTTCCTGGGCCTTGAAACAAACTGGGACAACGACACCCGGACCCTCTCCATCACCCAGACCGGGGAGCGGGGGCCCTATGTGCCCGACACCGGTTACCCGAGGAAAAGCGGCAAAGCCGCTGTTACCCGGGCAGACTACCCGGTGGAGATCAACGGTGTGTACATTGACAACAGCGAGGCCGCCTACCCGCTGTTCAACTACGGCGGCGTGACCTACTTCCCGCTGACCTTCGACTACGCCTTCCGGGCCTTCGGCTGGACCTATCAGTGGGACGTGGAAAACGGCCTGCGGATCGACAGCAGCACCGCCAAGGCCCTGCCGGATACCGCTGTAAACACCGGGAATGAGCGCCTGGACGGCATCCTGGAGCTGGTGAATGCCTTTTACAAGGAGAGCCGCGCCTACACCGGAGAGCTGAAGGACAAGCGCACCGGCAAGGTGGAGACCTTCACCGCCGAAACCCGGGTCACCGACAGCCTGGACTTTTTCCGGGTTTATCTGACCGCCGAGCCCTTTGTCTTCCACAGCCAGCTCAACGGCCTGGAGGCGGGCTATCCGAAGCGGGACCTGACGGCCCTGGAGCCCCAGATGGTGATCTCCGGCGTGCCCTCGGCTCCCCTGCCCACCCAGGGCCCTGACGGGCCCTACACGGGGCCCTATCGGGATCCGGATTCCGTGAAGGAGGAGACGGTGTACCTGGGCTGGTGCTTTGCCACCTGCCAGTTTGCCGGACAGCGGGCCAGGATGGTCCGGGCCAATGAGGCGGTCTTCTCCAACCCCGGTGAGGAGCCCACCGTCGTGACGGTCCCGGTGGACTTCACTTATGAGGGTTTTTCCTCCTATCAGCTGACCATCACCTGCAACAGCAGGTACGGGGATATGATCTCCCTCGCCTTCGAGACCGAGAACTATGTGATGACCATGTCCGCTTCCGTCATGTGACGCGGAAAGCTCCGCAGTGCCGGGATGCACTGCGGAGCTTTTTTGCGGAATGGCTTGTCTTTCCCAGAGAGACGGAGTATAATCATCTGTATCCCATGGAAATTAGGACAACGGAGGATGGAGACAATTATGGTTGAACTTTACAGGCAGCAGGCTGCCCAGTGGCGGCTGGAGCTGCGGCTGGAGGAGGAGGCCCTCTCCCTGCGGGCGGGGGACGAGGCGAAAACGGTGCTGGCGGGCCTGGGCAAGCGGGAGTCCGTGACCGTGGAGCTGGTGCGCCGCGCCGCCGCCAAGGCGGTGAAGACGGTGTGCAGCCTGGGCGGCGAGTCCGCCGTCCTGGACGCGGCTCCGGCGGTGGAGCTCCTGGGCGAGGCGGGGCTGAGCGCCCTGGTCCAGGGGGCGGAGCTGTGCCGATACCATCAGGAGAGCTGGAAGGCCGTGCCGGAGAAGCCCTTCACCCTGTATCTGGCGGGGACGGAGGGCCTGGACGGCGAGGCCGCCCTGGCGCGGGCGGAGGCCCTGGTCCGCGGCATCCGCTTTACCCGGGATCTGGTCAACTGCCCGCCCAACCGGATGACGCCGGAGCACCTCGCCCGGCGTGCCGCCGGGGCAGGGGAGAAAGCCGGGCTGGAGGTCCAGGTCCTGGACGAGAAGGAGACCAGGGAGCTGGGCATGGCCGCCTTCCACGCCGTGGGGGACAGCTCCGCCAACCCGCCCCGCCTGATTGTGCTGCGCTACAAGGGCGGCAGGCAGGGGGAGGCGCCCCTCGCCCTGGTGGGCAAGGGCGTGACCTTTGACTCCGGCGGCTACTGCATCAAGACCACCGCCGGTATGCGGGACATGAAGACCGACATGGCCGGGGCCGCATCGGTGTGCGGCGCCATTCTGGCACTGGCGGAGAACAAGGTGCCGGTGAACGTGGTGGCGGTGATTCCGGCGGTGGAGAACCGCATCTCCCCCGACAGCTTCCTGCCCGGCGACGTCATCGGCTCCATGGCCGGCAAGTCCATTGAGATCGGCAGCACCGATGCCGAGGGCCGCCTCATTCTGGCGGACGCCGTGACCTATGCCATTGAGAAGGAGCACGCGGGCAGGGTGGTGGACATCGCCACCCTCACCGGCGCCATTGCGCGGATGCTGGGCGGCGTGGCCGCGGGGGTGATGGCCAACGATGACGCGTTCTTCGCCAAGCTCCAGGCGGCCGCGGAGCGGGCAGGGGAGCGGTTCTGGCGGATGCCGGACTACCCGGAGTACAACAAGCTCATCGAGAGCCCGGTGGCGGATCTGCGCAACACCAGCAACGGCGTGGCCGGGGCCATCACGGCGGGCCTGTTCATCGCCGCCTTCGCCGGGGACACCCCCTGGCTCCATCTGGACATCGCCGGTACCGCCTGGTCGAACTCATCTGAAAAGGAGTACCAGCCCGCCGGCGCCACCGGAATGGGCGTGGCCACCCTGTACGAGCTGTGCAGGGCCATGGCAGACGAGTAGGATAGAAAGGCTTTTTTCACACCCGGAGCCGGGGAATCAGACGATTCCCCGGCTCCGAACGCGCTTCAAAATAATGCTTGCATTTTGTCTCAGGCCGTGTATAATAAAGTCAGCTTCTCTTTCTGGCCTCGCTGCCGGGCGCGGCACCCGGCTGACAGAGGACCGGAGAGCGAAAGCAGCTTCTTTTTATTCTTTTTCTCTCGAAGAAAAGGAATGACAACCGAATCGTTCATCTTCAGGGCGGGGTGCAAGTCCCCACCGGCGGTGATGGCCCCAGGGCCCAGTCCGCGACCGCGAAAGCGTTGAACCGGTGTGAATCCGGTACCGACAGTGACAGTCTGGATGGAAGAAGATGCGCGCACATGCTGTGCTTTTTTGCGCTCGTTTGCGGCAGAACTCCGGGGATGGAACGTCTTCGGAAATTTCCGCAAAGGAGTGTATTTTTTATGTCAACTACCCAAACCCACGATCGGACCAAGAAGCTGGTCACCCTGGCGATGCTGTCCGCCATCGCCTACCTCGTCATGTTCCTGTTCCGCATTCCCATCGTCCTGTTCCTGAAGTACGACCCCAAGGACACCATCATTGCCATCTCCGGGTTCCTGTACGGCCCGCTGTCCGGCGTGCTGGTGTCGGTGGTGGTCTCCGCCGTGGAGATGTTCACCACCAGCGATACGGGCTGGATTGGCTTTGTCATGAACGTGCTGTCCTCCTGCGCGTTTGTCTGCCCCGCGGCCTGCCTCTACAGCCGCGGGCGGAACATCCGCCGGGCGGCCATTGGACTGGGCGTGGGCGTAGTGCTGATGACTGTGGTCATGGTGCTGTGGAACTACATCATCACCCCCATCTACATGGGCCAGCCCCGGGAGGCGGTGGCGGAGCTGCTGCTGCCGGTGTTCGTGCCCTTCAACCTGCTGAAGGCCGGCCTGAATACAGCCCTGACCCTGCTGCTCTATAAGCCGGTCAACACGGCCCTGCGGCGGGCCGGCCTCCTGCCTCCCGCGCCGGAGGGACATGGGCCGGGGAAAAAGATGTCCATTGGCGTGACCATCGCCTCCCTGGCTCTGCTGGCCACCTGTATCCTGCTGGTGCTGGTATTCATGGGGATCCTGTAGCGATCCGTGCGGGGGCTTGTCTGCGCGGCGTGGAGGTTTTGCCGGATAGTTCGGCGCAGCCGCACCCGCTTCACATTTTTTTCAGGGGCTCTTAACACTTTGTTCAAATTCCAGTCATAACCAGTTCTTTTTCTTTGGTTATATTGATGATACCAAAGGAGGATGCCCCATGACAACAAATCATCCCTACCCCCGGCAGGTACAGTACCAGATTACGCCTGCCGATTACAACGCCCTGCGCACCCGCCTTTCTGCTGCCGCCGTGGAGAAGGGCGGCGCCGGTACGGTCCACAGCCTGTTTTTTACCAGCTACCGGAACCGGATTCCCTCCCATCCGATACAGGAATTTCATGACGGGGGAGAGCGCGACGCACGTTTTGCCCTGCACTACTTCGACAACGATCCCACCTACCTGATGCTGGAGCGCTGGCTCGATCAGGAGAGCACCCGGGCCATGGTGACCGAGGCCGAGTGCCGCGCCCTGCTGTCGGGGGAGACGGACTGGCTTCTGGACCGCCGCAATCCGGTGCTCCAGGACTTCCACGGCTGTCTCACCGAGCAGATGCTCCTGCCCCAGGTGCTTCTCAGCTACCACCGGGAGGTCTACGCCCTGGACGGATTGGATCTGTGGGTGGCGCTGGACACCGATATCCACGCCTCGCTTCAGCATATGGACTTTCTGGACCCGGAGCTTCTGGCCCGGGACGCACTGGGACAGACGGGAAGGATTTTGATGGAGATCAGCTACAGCGATACCATCCCCGACGATCTGCTCTGTCTTCTGGAGGAGACGGCCCCCCGGCGCAAGCTGCTGGGAAACCGTCTGCTGACATGATTGCAGCCATATCATAAAGAGGAGCAAAAGCGCCGCCCGAGTATTCGGGCGGCGCTTTTGACTGGCAAAAAAGCTATCCGCAGGCGTTAGAGCCTGTTTAACATCTCCCCGCGCCCGCCTTGGCGGCATATTTTCCGCCCTGACTGCGTTAAAAATCCTTGCAATCCGTCAGGATTTCTGCGGCTTTTTGCCTTGCAGGGCAAAAAATCTATCTCGCCAATCCGCA
>CAJUQS010000074.1 GCA_910588365.1 uncultured Oscillospiraceae bacterium
ATAGACCTTCTTCAAATCCGCCATCAGCGGCTTGATGTCTTTATAGCTGACAAAGCGGGTGGAGGAGCGGATCTGATGGACGATGCACCGCTGCACCTGGCTGCGGGGATAGACTGCCCCAATGGCTTCCACGAAGCCCATCAAACCGTCCACGCAGAACAGATACACATCCACCCCCCCTGCTTTTGAGATCGTTCAGCACATTCAGCCAGAATTTGCTGCTCTCGTGCTCCCTGATCCAGACGCCCAGGATGTCCTTTGTGCCATCCATGGTGACGCCCAAAACCACATAGGCCGCCTTGGTTTGGTACTGATGGTTTTCCTTCACCTTGTAGTGGATGGCGTCCAGAAATACGAAGGGATACACCGCTTCCAGCGACCGGTTCTGCCACGCCGTCACCTCCGGCATGATCTTCTCGCTGATCTTGCTCACCAGCTCCGGCGAGATGTCCACATCGTACAGGTTCTTGATCTGCTCCGAGATGTCACGCTGGCTCATCCCGCAGGCATACAGCCCCAGAATCTTCTCCTCCATTCCGTCTGCGTTCCGGCTGTACTTGCCGATGATCTGCGGCTCGTATTCTCCGTTCCGATCCCGGGGTATCTTCACATCCACCGCTCCAAGCTGGGTTTTCACAGCCTTCTTCGAATATCCGTTTCGGTAATTTCGGGGCTTATTTTCGACACCAGAATCCGACACCCGCTGACTTTTTTCGTACCCCAGTTCTGTGTCCAGCTCGCTTTCCATCACCTGCTGCAAAACGTCTCGGAACATTTCCTTCATGGCGTCCATGATTTCTGTGGTGCTGCTGAATTTCTGGCTGTCCACGTAGGCCTTCAGCATTTCCTTCGGCGTCTTCTCCATAATATTACATCCTTTCAATCAAGTTTCTTTCCTGCTCCGATTCTTGACTGAAAGGCTGTCTTTTATTCTCTTTTACACAATTTTTTCGGGGCTCTCTATTGAAGCTCTTTTTCTGCTTCTGATCTTTCCGCTTGTCTGCGTACTCCAAAACGGTGTCCAGTTCAGGGGACTGCTTGCGGGTATCTTTTGTGGCATAGACCTCTTTCAAGATTTCGTATGCCCCGCTCGTCAACGGAATGACGCGGTAGCTCGACATTGACTTTGGAGGCCCAGCAACCCAAAACTGCTGCCGCTTATAGCGGAACTCCATGGTTTTCCGAATGGTCAGTGTGCGCCTCTCCCAGTCAACATCTTCCCATGTCAAAGCGATCATCTCGCCCGTCCGCAGCCCCGTTTCCAGCTCGGCATAGTTTCTCCGAGTCCTTGATAAGCTCTGTATGCCGGAACTTAAACCACTCGTCAAAGGTTGTATCCTCAGCGTCTATGCCGTCCCCAAACTCGTCCTGATGACGCATTTCATACAGCCATCTGTCGGCTTCAACCATGGTATCAAACCGCCGTTGATGCCGTTTGCCAGCCTTGTCAACAAAGCCGGCCATAAATTTTCCATCATCCTTCCTCCGCGGAATAGCTTTGGGAAGTTTTTGCCCTTGATATATTTACCCATTGGGAACTCCGTTCTATGTTGGAAGGAGCCCCTGCAACACACCCATTGTATCACAGAGGCCCCAGTCAGGCAAGAATGAAGTTATGTTCAGATCACAAAACTTGTACGAATGAACTCCTCAAACTCCCTACGTTTGACAAGTTTCTTGTTTGGCACTACATAGAGAACAAATGGACCGTTGGGCTCACGGAGCATCGTCTCAATTTTATTGATGCCGATGTTGCTGCATGCAGCGGCTTCAGCCTGCACCTTGTACTCCTTCTCATATTTCCTCTTTCCCCTTATTTTACTCCTTTTCCGTGAGCTGGAAGTGTCTGCTTTTTTGTACCACATCACATCGGGATTTTTCTTGTGTTGTTTACATTTTGTCCCTTCAAAAAATTTTGCCCTGATGGTATAATTTTATCTTGCTTTAAAGCGCACTTCATAGTTTATCCTAAATGATGAAAGGCGGATTTGAGATGTACTCAGCAAAAGAGGCGGCAAAAATAACAGGACTTACCACAGCAACCCTGCGTTACTATGAAAAGGAACAGCTGCTTCCGGCGATTGAAAGAACGGAGCAGAGATATAGGCAATACTCTGATACGGATATTGAGTGGATAAAGATGATACAGTGCTTGCGCATGGCTAATGTGCCTATCCGGTCTATTCGTGAGTACATCCTATTGCTGACGCAGGGTGGAAAGACCATTTCACAACGCCGCTTCATGGTGCAAAAATACATTGACAATCTCCATAGCCAAATGGCAAATTTGCAAAGTGCCTTGGTGCTGACAGAAAAGAAACTGGCATTTTATGATGAACTGTTACAAACGCCGACAGCCCAGGATTTGACATATCTTGAAGAATGGGATTTATTCAAAAGCAAGGGAGAAAGTTAATAATGGATACAGTCCTAATTACTGGAACTACCAGCGGAATTGGAAAAGCATTTGCCGAAAAATTTGCAAGCAGGGGGAATAACATAGTCCTTGTATCAAGGAATAGGGATAAGCTCCAGCATCAGCAAATAGACCTGCAATCACGGTATCAAGTTTCAGTCAAATGCATTCCCTGCGATTTGACAGAAGTCAATGCGGCAGATACGATTATGGAAAAAATCCACAGTTGGGGCTTGCCTGTTGATGTTCTTATCAACAACGCTGGCTTCAATGAAGCGGGAGGCTTTACAAATACTGATCTCACAAAAGAACTTGATATGATACAAATCCATATCAAGGCATTGACTGCTTTGACGAAAATTTTTTTGCCAGGGATGATAGAGCGCAGGCGTGGACGTATTCTGAATGTCGGGTCTACCGGCTCATATATGCCATGCCCGAATGATGCGGTATATGCTGCCACAAAAGCCTATGTCCTATCTTTTTCTAACGGACTATATCAAGAATTGAAAGGAACCGGGGTTACAGTAACCTGCTTATGCCCAGGAGCAACACAGACCTTATTTGCAGAAAAAGCCAATATCAATAACACTCTGCTTTTCAAACTGTTTGTGATGCAGCCAGAGGTTGTTGCCGCTATTGGCTACAACAATTTACAAAGGGGAAAGCGCGTGGTCACTGCTGGCCTTTATAATAAATTGCTCGTTCTTTCTGCTAAGCTGCTTCCCGTATCAATTATCAATCCAATAGCTCAATGGATGGTAAAAAGTAGTATATATAGTGGTCCGTCCGGCCAGAAATCAAATCATATCCCGGGCGACAGCCCGCCTGCGTCCGCCGCCTTGCCCTGCGAAAATTCTGCTCCGGCCTCTGGTTCGCTTCCTGACCGGATACACCGCTAGGACCATGATACAAAAAATGAGAGGCGCAGATATGCGAGTGATTTGAGCGATAGCCAATGTGCCGCCGCTATTTCCCCGGGCAGGCAATCGGAGTAAATGGAGAAACGTGAACTGGCAGACGCAGGGCGAAGCGCAGGCCCCAGCTGCGCAATTATCGACTCGCAAAGCGTAAAACTACTTCAGCCGCCGAAGAACGTGGAATTGATGGCGGAAAAAACAAGAAGTGCGGGCCGGGTACGGCCCGCAAATTACTTTCTTGACGAACACGACGCCGAAAAAGTGATGAAATTTTACTCGCGCTTTCGGCGGGAACGCCCGTAGAGCCGGCGGCCTCAGGGCCGTGGCGGGCTTTCAGACATAGCTTTTCTCCACCTCCACCACGGCGGAGTAATTCCCGTCCAGGGCCCGGACGCCGTCCTCGATCCTCCGCCGGATCTCCTGGTCGGGCAGGGCGCACTGGTAGGGGACCTCGGCGTCAAAAATCACCTTGGTGTGGGTGGGGCCGGGGACCATACGGAAGTCGTGGATGGAGATGCCGGGATCGATGAGCCGGACAATGGCCGCCACCCGGTCCCGGGTTTCCGCCGTCAGGCCGTCGTCATTGACCACCGGGTCCATATGGATGGTGGCCAGACAGCCCAGCTCGCAGCTGAGCCGCCGCTCCACCTGATCCACCACGTCGTGGAGCTCCAGAATGTCCCCGCTGGCGGGGACCTCGGCGTGGAGGGTGAGCATCCGGCGGCCGGGGCCGTAGTCGTGGACAATCAGATCGTGGACGCCGGTGATCTCACGGGGGGCCAGCACCAGCTCCCGCACCCGCTCCACGAACTCCGGGGCGGGGGGCTGGCCCAGCAGGGGGTCGATGGTCTCCCGGGCGGCGTTGACGCCGGACCACAGGATGAACAGCGCCACCACGCCGCCGCACCACCCGTCGGCGGGAACGCCCCAGAACCGGCCCGCCAGACTCCCCAGCAGCACCGCCGCCGTGGCCAGGCAGTCGCTGAGGCTGTCGGCCGCCGTGGCCGCCATGGCGGCCGAATGGATGCGCCTGCCTATGGAGCGGTTGTAGAGTGCCATATACAGCTTCACGGCGATGGAAACTGCCAGCATACCCGCCGCCAGAGGCGAGAAGTCCACCGGCTGTGGGCGGAGAATCTGCTCAATGGAGCTCTTGCCCAGCTCCACGCCCATAAGCACGATCACCATGGACACCACCAGGCCCGAGACGTACTCCAGCCGTCCGTGTCCGAAGGGGTGTCCCCGGTCGGGCGCCTGGGCGGAGAGCTTGAAGCCCAGCAGGGTCACCACCGAGGAGCCCGCGTCGGAGAGGTTGTTGGCCGCGTCGGCGGTGATGGCGATGGACCCGGTGGCCAGGCCCGCCAGCAGCTTCCCGCCGAACAGCAGCACGTTCAAAGCGATCCCCACACAGCCGCACAGCACGCCGTAAGCCCGCCGCACGGCGGGATCGTCCGCGTTGTCACAGTCCTTAATGAAGCGACGGGATAAAAATTGGATCATGGTTCACCTCATGTATGACAGGGCGGCATATCATCCCCGCCCTTTGATGGTAAGCGTATACTGGCAGCACAGCCGGTCCAGGTCCTCGTCCGTGGCCGCCGGGATCCGCAGCCGGGCGCCGCACTGCCGGCAGACGAGATCCACCGCCCCGCCCCGGACCTCCAGGGCGCAGCCCCGGGCGCCGCAGGAGCAGGAGACCCCGTCCCGGGCGGCGATTTCCTTCAGCTCGGAGAGGACCTCATACATGATCACATCGTCCACAAAGGCCTCTCCGCCGCCCTCCTTCCCCTTTTCCACCGCGATCTCCAGCTCCCGCAGGGCCGCCGCCACCCGGGCGGGCTCCCCGATGTAGCAGCACAGCTGCCCCGTCTCCGGGCAGGCCAGGGCCGCCCCCTCCCCGCGGAGTATCTGCCGGGCAGGGACCTCGGCCCGGTGCTCCCCGCCGCACACGCCGCAGGGCACGGTGATCCGGTAGTCCCGCTCTGCGGGCTGGGCCGTCAGCTCGCTGCGGCCGCAGTCGCACACCAGCCCGGACGCCGCCGCGCACAGGGCGAACTGCGTCCGTTCCCCGTACACCGCCCGGCCGCAGTCCGGGCAGATATAGCCAAAGGCCCTCATTTGTTCAGACATCGGAATGCGCTCCTTTCCCATCATGCACAGCTTTTTATTATACGCCCATTCTACGGGATTTTCCATACCCGCGCCCGGATTTCCGCAAAAAAGAATGGCGGGCCGCAAATTTAAAAAAATTACGGAGGAAATGTCTGTAACATCTTGTAATTTTTTCGGACAGATGCTATATTAGGGTCAGCATATTCTCCAGAGTCTGTACATAGGATTACTACTGATTTGAGAAAGGGAAAAAGGGTATGAAACATCACAGCAGCACGAAGCGGCTGGCCGCCCTGTTCCTCAGCGTCCTCATGGCGCTGGGCTGCATGAGCGTCACCGCCTTCGCCGAGGAGACGGAGACCATCACCATCGGCGTGTACTCCACCACCGACATGCACGGCAAGTGCTACAGCCTCAACCCCACCAACGGCAAGGACGTTCAGGACAGCTACCTGAAGGTGGCCTCCGCCATGGCCGCCGAGCGGGAGGCGATGGACGGCGTTATCCTCGTTGACAACGGCGACGCCATCCAGGGCACCCCCATCACCCGCTACAATGTCAACAGCGAGAACGGCGTGAACAACCCCATCGCCCTGTGCCTGCGCTACTGCGGGTATGACGCCTTTGTCATGGGCAACCACGAGTTCAACTTCACCATGGAGGCCCAGGAGAACATCTACAACACCATGGAGGACCCGGACGGCGAGGTGGGCGAGCCCGTCACCGTCCTGTGCGCCAACTACGTCAACACCGAAACCCAGGAGGTAGACGAGACTCCCTACATCATCCGGGAGTTCACCGTGGGCGAGAAGACCTTCAAGATCGGCGTGCTGGGCTTTGAGAACGTGAACGTCCCCAACTGGGACCCCTCCACCCACTACGAGGGCCACGACTTTGTCCACGAGGGCAACGACGAGCGCACCTTCGCCTATGAGTGGACCAACTACTGGCAGAAGGTGATGCGCGAGGAGGAGGCCTGCGACATCGTGGTCGTGGCCGTCCACTCCGGCGAGGGCACCGGCCTTGTGGGCGCCGGCGACGAGGGCGCTGTCGAGATCGGCAAGGCCGACTTCAACCCCGAGGATCAGGCCAACCACCTCATTGAGAACACCACCGGCATCGACATGGTCATCACCGGCCACAACCACACCCCCGGCATCTACACCTTTGAGAACGCCGACGGCGAGGCGGTCCCCGTTGTCAACGGCGGCACCAAGAACCTGACCAAGACCCCCATCACCCTCTCCAGCGACGGCACCTTCGCCATCGGCGAGAGCGAGGCCATCAGCCTTGCCGAGCAGGAGAACGACGCGGAGCTGGAGAAACTCATGAAGCCCTACTACGACAACGGCCTGGCCGCTGTTGACGAGGTGGTGGGCACCCTGGGCGGCGAGTGGGACGATGAGACCGACCTGTTCCACGTCCAGAGCGACACCATGGATCTGGTCCACAAGATGCAGATCTGGGCCGCTGAGTCCGATCTGTCCATCGCCGCCCCCGTGGCCGCCGCTGACTTCTGCGTGGGCCAGCTGCTGGGCGATGAGGAGACCGCCGAGGTTTCCCTGAAGGACTGCTACTCCATCTATCGTTATGACAACAACCTGCTCTACAAGATCAAGATCACCGGCAAGCAGATCAAGGCGTGGCTGGAGCGGGTCACCCAGGACTACACCGTGGAGGAGGACGGCACCATCACCGGCTCCGGCTTTGGCACCGACCAGATCTACGGCGTGGACTATGACATCTACATGGGCAACCCCGAGGGCAGCCGCGTGGTCAACCTGAGCTACAAGGGCGAGCCTGTCACCGACGACCAGGAGTTCACCGCCGCCATCAACAGCTACCGCATTTCCGCCACAGAGGGCGCTGACACCTATGGCTGGTACGAGGCCACCGGCATCACCGCCACCAGCGACGAGGTCATCTGGCGCGCCGAGACCAGCGAGAAGTTCGGTGAGGTGGGCGGCAGCGTCCCCTACATCATGGGCGAGTACTTCAAGGCCCTCACCGAGGCCGGCGAGGAGATCGTTCCCGGCTCCGAGAGCCACTGGACCCTGAACCCCGGCGCCAGCGAGGACGCCGAGGCCCCCGCTGAGGACGAGACCCCTGCCGAGACCGAGACGCCCCAGGAGCCGGCTGAGAAGGCATTCACCGACGTGCCCGAGGGCAAGTGGTACACAGAGGCCGTGGCCTACGTTGTGGAGGCCGGCCTCATGAGCGGCGCCACCGAGGGCACCTTCGCCCCCAAGGTGGAGCTGACCGGCGAGGAGCTGGCCGCCATCGCCAAGGCCATGGATGCGGACGCCACTGTCGCGGCTGACGGCACCGTCACCCGCGAGGCCCTGGTCAAGTTCCTGTTTGCCGCCGCCGGCATTGAGGCCGTCACCACGGAGGAGAACCTGGAGTCCTTCGGAGACCAGGATCAGATCTCCGAGGACGCCGTCATGATGATGAACTGGGCCGTGGGCCAGGGCATCCTCACCGGCCGGACCGAGAACCAGCTGGCGCCCCAGGAGGCCGTCACCCGCGCTGAGTGCGCCGTGATGCTCATGCGCTGCGCTGAGGCTGTTGGTCAGTAATACGAGGGCGGACATCCCTAAGAGCCTGTTTAACATCTCCCCGCGCCCGCCTTGGCGGCATATTTTCCGCCCTGACTGCGTTAAAAATCCTTGCAATCCGTCAGGATTCTGCAACAGGCGCATCGAGCGCCTGTGCAGAATAATCGTGCATGACCCC
>CAJUQS010000075.1 GCA_910588365.1 uncultured Oscillospiraceae bacterium
CTGGGGCTGAATTCGGTCCCAAGGGTTTGGCTGTTCGCCAATTAAAGCGGCACGCGAGCTGGGTTCAGAACGTCGTGAGACAGTTCGGTCCCTATCTGTTGCGGGCGTAAGAGATTTGAAGGGAGCTGTCCTTAGTACGAGAGGACCGGGATGGACGGGCCCCTGGTGTATCTGTTGGCAACCAATGCCATGGCAGAGTAGCCAAGCCTGGACGGGATAAACGCTGAAGGCATCTAAGCGTGAAGCCCCCCCTAAGATGAGATCTCTCATCCTTTATGGAGTAAGGGCCCAGGAAGACTACCTGGTTGATAGGCAGGAGGTGGAAGCGCAGTAATGTGTGTAGCTGACCTGTACTAATCGCCCGAGGGCTTGACCTACATTATGCAGGCTCAATGCCTCGCTCCTACCTCTGCTCCCCCCTCCTTTGTTCGGTTTTCAGGGTGTGAACATAAAAAAAGTGTTTTCTTGCGAGAAGGAAATATGAAGTGAAGTTTTCTTTGCTTGCTTTCTTTCTCAAAAGAAAGTGAGTTGGTGCTGATTAGGGCGAGGGTCCACCCGTTCCCATCCCGAACACGGAAGTTAAGCTCGCTTCTGCTGACAATACTTGGCTGGAGACGGCCTGGGAAGATAGGTAGCGCCAACACAAGTGAGGGACAGTCAAGCGACTGTCCCTCTTTTTTATTGTGTAATGGTAATAGAAAGGACAAGGACAGGGATATAATCATGGCGCGCAGTGAGACTGTTATTTTGACAAATATGTGTATGCTCTACGACCGTGAGGGGAATATTCTGGTACAGGACCGGCTGGATCCCGGCTGGCCGGGGGTGACCTTTCCCGGGGGCCATGTAGAGCCTGGGGAGTCCTTTACTGGCGCGGTAATCCGGGAGATCCGGGAGGAGACGGGACTTACCATCGAGGCCCCACAGCTCTGCGGGCTCAAGCAGTTTTGGGAGGATGACGGAACCCGCTATATCGTCATTCTCTACAAAACAGATCGCTTTTCCGGGGAAGTGAGGTCTTCCAGTGAGGGGAAGGTCTTCTGGATCAAGCGCAGCGAACTGCTCCATTATCCACTCGCGGAGAGCTTTGAAGAGATGCTCCGGGTTTTTGAGGAGGAGAGCGTGGGCGAGATGTATAGCCACTGGGAGGACGGCGCCTTTAAGCGTGAGCTTCTCTGAAAGCCATGGACACTTCCGCCATCTGATACGTTCTATAGGCAGATATGCGCAGAACGCATCAGAAAATGGAGGAGTAGTCATGGAAAATAGAATTTCTTTTTATTACGAGGCTGACGCACAGGGCACACATTTCCAAGAGGGGATTCATGAGGATATCTGGGAGCTCTGGTACCGCCAGACCGCGTCAGACGAAGGACAGCCGCATCATAGCAGTAAGGGCAAGCTGCGGAGGAAGCTGAGAGAGCTGAGGAAAAAACTGCCGGTCTTCGCACCTCCGGAAGGGCTGCGGCGATTGTTCCGGCGGCCCTCGTCGGCTGGATCGGAGTCGTGAGCTGGCGGCGGTAAATCGAATCATTTTCCGAACATCGGGGCCGGGGCGTAAAGCGCCCCGGCCCTCTTGCTGTCCTCTGCCGGCCGTTTACGGCGGGAATGGAGCCACTGAGGTGAAAAGCCTTGCGCCGCGGCCCTTGTCTGCTAAAATAGAGACAGAAAGGAGGGACGCCATGAAAATTACACTAAACCAGGACCCGGCCTTTCCGGAGACGGAGGTCATCATCAACTGTCCCCAGGCGGACGAGGACATCCTGCGGCTGGTAGCTATGCTCCGCATCCACCAGAAGAAGCTGGTGGGGACACTGGAGGGGGAGCAGCACCTGCTGGACGTGCGGGATATTCTCTACATCGACACGGTGGACAAACGCACCTTCCTCTACACCGGAAAGACGGTCTACGAGTGCGCCCTGCGGCTCTATGAGCTGGAGGACGGTCTGCAAAACCTGGATTTTCTCCGGGTCGGACGGTCAGCCATTGTCAACTTCCGCCGCATTCGGTCTATTCGGCCGGAGCTGGGCGGCAGGCTGCTGCTGACAATGGAGAACGGGGAACAGCTGTACGTGTCCCGCCAGTACGCTGTTGCCATGAAGGAGAAGCTGCGGGAAGTAGAAAGGAGCATTTTGCGATGAAACAGTTTTTGAGGAACATAATAGAGTGGAAAACCGGGGCCTGCATTCTCTACACCGGCTCTATGACGATTTACCTGCTGTTCTGCCAGATATTCGATAACCGGGAGGTATCCACGTCCATGCTGTGGATGCTGCTGCTGTGCAGTGTGCTTGGGAGCTTCATCCAGGGGATCTGCTTCAGCGGCTGGATCATCAAAAGGATGCGCTACACCCGGCGCAGTATCCTCTTTATTGCGCTGTTTCTGCCGGTGCTGTCGGTCATCGCTTGGAAGGGCCAGTGGTTTCCGGCGGATGGCTGGAAGAGCTGGGGGCTCTTTGTGGTGATCTTCTTCGCGATTTTTATTGGAATGACCATCGGCTTTGACATCTACTTCCGCATCACCGGCCGGAAGTACGACGGCCTGCTGGGCCAGTATCGCAGGGAGAAGGAGGAAAAAGAGGAATGACCGGAAGGCGGCAGCGGCGAAAAAACGCCGCTGCCGCCTCCGTAAGAAAAATTGTAAATTTTCTTGACAAGCCGCATAAGTTAGCGTATACTAACAATGACAAATCAGGCGGCGGGGTAAGGCCGTGGGGAAAGGATCTGATTTACGATGAGGAGTCAATCGGAAGGGATGACGCTGGACCAGCTGTCCGTGGGCGGCAGCTGCGTGATCGAGCAGGTGGGCAATCAGCGGGGCGCGGTGAAGCGGCGGCTTATCGACATGGGGCTTACGCCCGGCACGTCAGTGAAGCTGATAAAAATAGCGCCCTTCGGGGACCCCATGGAGGTGCAGCTGCGGGGCTATGAGCTGAGCCTGCGGAAGGAGGACGCCGCCCAGATCCGGGTCCGTCCCGCCGCCGTCCGGGCTCCTGAGCCGGATACCGTGTCTGAGAGCGCATACCACCTGGGGGCCTCCTGCCACGGGGACTGCGCCCGCTGCAAGATGGGCTGTTCCAATCCCAAGGACCTGGAGGCCATGCACCGGGCCCACCGGCACGAGCAGGACCACCACCCCAGTACCTACGACCCCCGCGCCCACGACCAGCGGCCATGGAAGGTGGCGCTGGTGGGCAACCCGAACTGCGGCAAGACCACCCTGTTCAACGCCCTGACCGGATCCAACCAGTACGTGGGCAACTGGCCCGGGGTCACCGTGGAGAAAAAGGAGGGGGAGGCCAGGCTGGGGGACGTGCACTTCACCGTGGTGGACCTGCCGGGCATCTACTCCCTGTCCCCCTACTCCCAGGAGGAGCTGGTCGCCCGGAAGTTTATCATTGAGGAGCGGCCAGACGCCATCATCGACATCGTGGACGCCACCAATCTGGAGCGGAATCTGTATCTGACCATGCAGCTGCTGGAGCTGGAGCGGCCGGTTGTGCTGGCGGTGAACTTTATGGACGAGGTGGAGAAGAAGGGGGACGTTATCGACTGCGGCCGGCTGGCCGCAAACCTGGGCGTCCCCGTGGTGCCCATCTCCGCCCGGGACGGTGCGAATATCGACCGGCTGGTCCAGGAGGCCCACCGGCAGATGCACACCGGCCTCACGGTGGAGCCGGACGACCTCTACGACGATTTCACCCACGCCATCCACCACCGCATCGGAGAGCTCATCCACGACCGGGCCTACGCCAGGGAAATCCCCGCCCACTGGGCGGCCATCAAGCTGCTGGGCGGGGACGAGGAGGTCGCCAAGGATTTGGAGCTGGACGGCGCCGTCCTGGAAAAAATCGACGCCATCGCCCGGGAGTATGAGTCCGCCAGCCCCCTGGGGGACCGGGAGACGCTGCTGGCGGACAGCCAGTACCGCTTCGTGGAGCGGGTGGTCCGATCCTCGGTGCGGCGGAAGGACCGGGAAGGCGTGCCCACGGTGACGGAGCGCATTGACGCGGTGGCCACCCACAGGATCTGGGCCATCCCCCTGTTCCTGGGTATGATGCTGCTGGTGTTTCTGGTGACCTTCAGCGGGCCCGGGGCCTGGCTCTCCGACGGAATCGCCTGGTTTGTGGAGGAGGTCCTCTGCCCCGGCGTGGGCGGTTGGCTGGCCTCCCTGCGCGCCCCGGACTGGCTCAGCGGCCTTCTGGTGGATGGGCTTATCTCCGGCGTAGGCGGGGTGCTGACCTTCCTGCCCATGATCGCGCTGCTGTTCCTGTTCCTCTCCATGCTGGAGGACAGCGGGTACATGGCCAGGGCGGCCTTCGTCATGGACCGGACCCTGCGGCACTTCGGCCTGTCCGGCAAGGCGTTCATCCCCATGCTCATGGGCTTTGGCTGTACGGTGCCGGCGGTCATGGGGGCGCGGACCATGGAGAACGACAAGGACCGGCGGATGACCATTCTCCTGGTGCCCTTTATGTCCTGCGGGGCGAGGCTGCCCATTTATGGCCTCATGACCGCCGCCTTTTTCCCCCGGTACGCGGGACTGGTGGTCTTCGCCCTGTACGTTCTGGGACCGGTGATGGCCATTTTCTCCGGGCTGATTCTCAAGCGCGGCCTGTTCCAGGGGGAGCCGGCGCCCTTCCTGCTGGAGCTGCCGCCCTACCGGATGCCCACGCTGAAGAACATCTGGCTCCACGTGTGGGAGCGGGTGCGGGACTTCCTCACCCGGGCCGGCACCATCATTGCCGCCATGAGCGTGGTGGTGTGGTTCCTGCAAAACTTCGGGCCCGGCCTGCATATGGTGGAGGATACGGCGGACAGCATCCTGGCGCTGGTGGGGGGCCTCATCGCCCCGGTTTTCGCGCCCATGGGCTTCGGGGCCTGGCAGGCGGCGGTGGCGCTGCTCACGGGGCTCATCGCCAAGGAGGCGGTGGTCAGCTCCATGAGCCTGTTCTACGGCTTCTCCCTGACGGACTACGCCGCCGCCGGCGCGGCCATGGCGGCGACCTTCTCCCCCGCGGCGGCCCTGGCGTTTCTGGCCTTCTGCGCCCTGTACACCCCCTGCGTGGCGGCCATCGCCACTATCCGGCGGGAGATGAACAGCCTCAGCTGGACCGTTCTGGCGCTCGTCTGGCAGCTGGGGATAGCGTGGCTGGCGTCCTTTGCCGTCTATCGGATAGCCGGGATGTTTTTGTAAAAGCAGATTATGAGAAAACCCCCGGATTCTCCATAAGAGAATCCGGGGGTTTTGCGCGAAAGGGGGGTGAGGCGCCTACAGCAGGAACGTAAGCCGCCTGGGCAGGTTCTTGATGACCACGTCCTCCGCGCCGGGGCCGTACTCCCCGTCCAGGGTCCAGGGGAAGCCCTCGGGGGTGTGGACGCTGACGGAGGACACGTGGCGGAAGATAACCCCCGCGCCCTCGAAGTCCTGGAGTACCAGGCTGCGGATGAGGGCCTGAAGCCCGGCGGCGCTGGCGGGGGTGGGGATGAGGAGCATCTCGAAGAGGCCGTCATCCAGCACGACCCGCTCCTTCTGGAGCTTCATCAGGCCGCCCACGCTGGTGGCGTTGGTGATGGCGCCGAAGAGGAACTCCCCGTCGAAAAATTCCTCCCCCGCCGCGATGGAGGCGGGGTAGGGCCGCAGGGTGGACAGGTCCCGGACCCCCTCCAGGATATAGGCCAGATGGCCCAGATCATTTTTGATGGACTGGGGGGCGCTGTAGGAGGCCCGGGTGAAGGCCCCGAAGGAGGCCACGTAGACAAAGGGCCGCCCGTTAAAGGAGCCTACGTCCAGGGCGCGGCCCTGGCTGGCGGTGATGCGTTTGGCGGTCTGGAGGGCGTCCGGGGAGAGCTCCAGGCTGGCGGCAAAGTCGTTGGTGCTGCCGCTTGGGATATACCCCAGGGGCGGCGGGTCGGAGAGCCGCATGACGCCGCTGACCGCCTCATTGAGGGTTCCGTCGCCGCCGCAGCAGACGATCCGGTCGAAGGACGCCCCCTCCTCCTCCACAATTTCCGCCGCGTGGCCGGCGTGCCGGGTCTGGCGGACGGAAACCAGATAGCCCTCCTCGCTGAAATGACTCACCGCCTCAAACAGCGGCGCCATGGAGCGCGTGCGGCCCGCCCGCGGGTTGACAATGAGCAGAAGTGTTTTTGCCATAATTGTGGTGACCTCTCCAGATAAAATTATGAAAAATGTGTTAAGCTTTTTCTAAGCGGAGTATAACATAACCGAAAACATATTGCAATCGGGGAAAAAGTTGCGTATAGTAGAAACATAGAAAATCCTGCCAAGGAGGAGACAACGGGAATGAGAAGGAATAACCACTATTTCGGCTGGGGGCTGACGGCGGTGTGCGTGGTGTGCGCCGTCCTGCTGATCTACGATCTGGTGTTCCGGGACAGCATCGTACTGGCCTATCTGCGGCAGATGGCCTCCATCCTGGCGCCCATCCTGTACGGCTGCGCCATGGCCTACCTGCTCGCGCCCATTGTCAAATGGTTCGAGCGGTCCATCTTCCGCCACAGCGGGCGGAATCCCCCGGCCAAATTGGTGCGGGGGGTGTCCATCCTGCTGACATGGCTGGTGGTGTTCGCGCTGCTGTACGGGTTGCTGAGCGTACTGCTGCCGGAGTTGGTGGAGAGCGTCAAGCAGCTGGCGGCCAACGCCCAGGGGTACTACTATACGGTCTACAACTGGGTTTTGCACCTCCTGGAGAACAACCCGGAGTTTGCCGCCAGGGCCCGTGAGGTCATCAACGAGTACTATACCGACGCGCTGACCTGGATCAACGACAACCTGATGCCCCAGGTCCAGCTTGCGGTCACGGCACTCTCCGGCGGGGTGGTCGGCGTACTGGTGTTTTTCAAGAACCTGTTCATCGGGGTCATGGTGTCCCTCTATCTGCTGGGTGCCAAGGAGAGCTTCTCCGCCGCCGGGTGCAAGCTGTGCTATACCCTGCTCCCCGAGGACCGGGCGGCCCTGTTCATCCGGGGCGTGAAGGCCACGGACCGCATTTTCTCCGGCTTCGTCCGGGGAAAGCTGCTGGACTCCCTGATTATCGGCATCCTCTGCTTCTTCTTCTCCAGCCTCTTCGAGTTCCCCTATGCGCCCCTGGTCAGCGTAGTGGTGGGGGTGACCAATATCATCCCCTTCTTCGGCCCCTTCCTGGGCGCCATTCCCAGCGCGTTTCTCATCCTGCTGGACAGCCCCATCAAGTGCCTGTACTTCATCCTCTTCATCCTGGCGCTCCAGCAGTTTGACGGCAATATCCTGGGACCCCGGATCCTGGGGGACAGCACAGGGATCTCCGGCTTCTGGGTCATCGTGGCCATCCTGGTGGGCGGCGGACTCTGGGGCGTGGCGGGTATGTTCCTGGGCGTGCCCATCTTTGCCTGCATTTACGCCGGCGTGCGGGCCTACTCCTCCTACCGGCTGAGAAGGAAGGGGCTGCCGGTGCCCGCCTCCTGCTACGCCACCCACGAGCCGGTCTGGCCGGACGACGGGGAGGAGAAGCAGGACAAACCCGGCTGAGGCGGACGGGAGCGCGGGGCGGAACCGCCCGTCCGCGAAAACTTTTGAAAACGGAGGCGACCTTATGAAAGCTTCATCCGATCTGCGCAGCGCCCTGCGGGCCATTGACCGCCGGAGCTACCCCGCCTACAAGTCTCTGGCCGGCGGCTATGCCTTTGGCCGGTATGTGCTCTCCATTGACCACGTCCAGGGCGACCCCTTTGCCGCCCCCTCCCGGCTGAGCGTGGCGGTGGACCGAAAAACCGCCGGGTTTCCGGAGCAGTACCTGTCCGCCCGGACCAGCCGGACGGCCCTGGCCGACTACCTGCTCCGCCGGTTTTACCGGCAGGCGGAGCAGTTCTCCTTCCGGGCCAAGGGGTCGGGAAAGAGCGGGCTCATCACCGTCAGCCGCTGCGGCCAGGAGGTACTGGAGCGGACCGCCTGCGAGATCACGGCGGAGCGGGTGATTGTGCGCTTCGAGGTGGGATTCCCGGCCAACGGGCGGACCATCAACGCGCCGGAGCTGGAGAAAATCCTCTTTGAGTTCCTGCCCGTATGCGTGGAGCAGAGCCTCTTCTGCGCCAGGACGCCCCGGGAGGAGGTGGAGCGGGCGGTCTTCCTCTCGGAGGACCAGCAGTTCATCCGCCGGGAGCTGGAGCGGCTGGAGCTGGCGGCCTTCGTGGCGGACGGGGCGGTGCTGCCCCGGGAGAGCGGCGTGTCCGACCGGCCCATGAAGGGCGCGGTGCCCTTCCGCTCCCCGGAAACCCTGGCGGTGACCTTGGATCTCCCCCACGGGGGGACGGTGCGGGGCATGGGCATCCGGCGGGGCGTCACCCTCATCGCCGGCGGCGGCTACCACGGGAAATCCACCCTCCTGAAGGCGCTGGAGCGGGGGGTGTATGACCATATCGCCGGGGACGGCCGGGAGTACGTGATCACCGACCGGACAGCCCTGAAGATCCGGGCGGAGGACGGCCGGAAGATCACCAACACGGACATCTCCCTCTTCATCAACAACCTGCCGAACGGAGCGGATACCACCTGCTTCTCCACCCTGGACGCCAGCGGCAGTACCTCACAGGCGGCCAACATCGTGGAGGGCGTCGAGTCCGGGAGCCGGGTGCTGCTCATTGACGAGGACACCTCGGCCACCAACCTGATGGTCCGGGACGAGCTGATGAGCCGGGTCATCTCCCGGGACGAGGAGCCCATCACCCCCTTTCTGGAGCGGGCGGCGGACCTGTACCAGCAGGCGGGCGTGTCCACCATCCTGGTGGTGGGCAGCTGCGGGGCCTACTTCCACATCGCCCACAGCATCCTGCAAATGGTCTCCTACCGGGCTGTGGACATCACCGGGGAGACGCGGAAGCTTCTGGCGGAGTTCCCGGCCCCCGCGGTGCGGGCTCCCGGGTTCCGCCTGCCCGGCGTTCCCCGGAGGATCGACCTCTCCGGCGCGGTCCAGTCCCGGAAGAGCTACCGGGGCGATGGATACGTGCAGGAGCGGCTGAAGCTGCGGATGCGGGGGAAAACCGCCTTCTCCATCGGCCAGCGGGAGATGGACCTGCGGTATCTGGAGCAGCTGGTGGACGGAGAGCAGACCCAGGCGCTGGCCTGGCTGCTGCGGTATGCGAAGGAGAAGCTGGCCGGGGGGAGCCCGGACGTGGGGGGCGTGGCCCGGGAGCTGGAGCGGATTCTGGAGCGGGACGGCCTGTCCGGCATCTGCGGCAGGGACGTGCCCGCGGGCCTCGCCATGCCTCGGATTCAGGAGATTTTTGCCTGTCTGAACCGCTGGTGACTGTGTGTCAAAAAAGCCCTCTGCAAGAGTTTGCCGCCCGCAGGCGGCAAATACAATCAAATCGTTTTTCCGCGGCGTGTACGTGGGAAAAACACTTCTCTCAAAAAAGCGGCCTGCCACTTTTTTGACAGACTTGCCGCCCGGGCCTTTGGGCCCGGGCGGCAAGTCTGTTTCCCGACAGTCCGGTTTACCGGAGCAGCACCGGCTGGAGCTGCCGCCCCTCCAGGGCCTCCCGGACGGTCTCCCCGATGCGGGAGAAGTCCGCCACCAGGGAGCTGGGCTTCCGCTGGGGGTCATCCTGGCCGAAGGGGACAAAGAAGTAGTTTTTGCGGCCCAGCAGCTCTCCTACGTTCCGGGCCGCGCCGCTCAGGCCGTCATTGGAGGCCATGGCGATGACCACCGGGCGCTCGTTGCGCAGATGGGCCTTGGCGGCCATGGTTACCGCCGTGTCGGTGACGCCGTTTGCCAGCTTCCCGATGGTGTTGCCCGTACAGGGGGCAATCACCAGCACGTCCAGCAGCTTCCGTGGCCCGATGGGCTCCGCGTCCCGGACGGTGCCAATCACCGTATGTCCAGTCATCCTCTCCAGGGTGGAGAGGAGGTCCTCCGCCCTGCCGAAGCGGGTATCCGTCCGCTGGCAGGCCTCGGAGGCGATGGGGAGGACGCTCTCGTACTCCCCGCATAACCGCTCCAGCTCCTCCAGCACCCGGGCGTGGGTACAGAAGGAGCCGCACAGCGCAAATCCCACTCGCTCTTTTCTCAAATGGGCTCACCTCGTTCTTCCAGTATGTGGTAGATGCTGTCCCGGATCGCCGCGGCGGCGGTCCGGGGGGCCGTCCTGCCCGGAAGGCCCGGGGCGGCGATGGCCCGCCGGCCCAGACGCTGGGCGGCGGCAAGGTCCACGCCGCCGGGGGCGGAGGCCAGATCCAGGATCACGCAGGTCTCCTTCGTCTCCCCCAGCAGGCCGGCGTCCAGGATGAGGGCGGGCACTGTATTCAAAATGAGATCGAACTGCCCCAGTGCGCCGGCGAGGGCATCGGTGCGCAGGCACTGGAAATTCTCAGCCCGGATCCAGGCCAGATCGCTGTACCGCCGGGCGGAGACGGCCGTCCGGGCCCCCAGTGCCCGCAGGCGGCCCGCCAGAAGCCGCCCAATCCGGCCGTAGCCGATAACCAGGCAGCTGCTTTCGTGGATGGTCCGATCCGTGGCCTCCATGGCCAGCTGGATGGCGCCCTCCGCCGTGGGAACGGCGTTGGCGATCTGGAGCTCCTCCCGGTCGTAGTAGTCCAGCAGGGTCAGGCCGAACTCCGACATGAGCCGCGGCTGCAGCTCCCCGGCCATGCCGCCCAGCAGCAGCTGGTTGTACCGCAGCCGGGGCCACAGCTTCTCCGCGTCCAGCTCCGTGTCCGTCAGCGGCAGGTTCAGCTTTCCTCCCCGGCACACCGGCAGGGGCAGAACGGCCAGCTCCGCCTCCAGGGCCTGGTTCAGCGGCGCGGGGTTGGGCCCGCCGCCCTGCTCCAGGCCCCAGGTCACCACGTCCTGCCCGTCCTCCAGGAGCAGCCGGGCAAGGCACACCTGGCGCTGATCGCCGCCCAGTACGGCAATGGTTCGTTTCATGATGCATCCCCCCTCTGTACCAGTCTATGCGCCGGCGCGGCCGGGGGAACCTCCGCGGCCCCGGGAGCGGGAAATCCGGTGCCGCCGCCCTTTTCCGGGATTGACAGGGGCGGCGCTTCTCCTATATAATGGGGGGCAAGCTGAGAGCCTGTCCGGCATCTCCCCGGGCCGGTCTGTACGCGCCGGGACGCGGAGCGGGCTCTGAAAAAACTCCAGGAGGTACGGAAGTTATGCGCGGATTCCCATCATCTGTTACCGGCATTCGGAAAAAGGTATTTACCGAGGTTGCCCGCCTGGCCTACGACGGGGACTACGACCGGATGGAGGACCTGCCCTATGTTATCGTACCCGGCGAGGAGGCCAAGTACCGGGAGTCCATCTTCCTGGAACGGGCCATCGCCGGGGAGCGGGTGAGGGTGGCTATGGGCCTGCCCCTGCGTCCGGTGGACCAGCGGACCCTGGTCAGCGAGGGCCTCAGCGAGAGCGCCATCGCCGAGAAGTACTACGAGCCGCCCCTGATCAACATCATCAACTACGCCTGCCACGCCTGCCCCACCCGGCAGTACCGCATCACCGAGTACTGCCAGGGCTGTCTGGCCCAGTCCTGCCGCCAGGCCTGCCCCAAGGACGCCATCCGCTTTGTCAACGGCAAGTGCTACATCCGCCAGGATTCCTGCATCAAGTGCGGCAAATGCGCCGCCGCGTGCAACTATAACGCCATCATCCAGCTGGAGCGCCCCTGCCAGCGCGCCTGCGGCATGGACGCCATCGGCTCCGACGAGCACGGCCGGGCCAAGATCGACTACGACAAGTGCGTCTCCTGCGGCATGTGTTTGGTGAACTGCCCCTTCGGCGCCATTGTGGACAAGGGGCAGATCTTCCAGCTCATCAACGCCATCCGCCAGGGGGACCGGATCATCGCCATCGTGGCGCCCGCCTTCCTGGGCCAGTTCGGCCCCGAGGCCACCCCGGAGCGCCTCACCGCCGCCATGAAGCGTCTGGGCTTCGCCGGGGTGGTGGAGGTGGCCGTGGGGGCGGACCTGTGTACCATTGAGGAGGCCAAGGACTTTATGGAGAAGGTGCCGGCCCAGCAGCCCTTCATGGCAACCTCCTGCTGTCCCGCCTGGTCCGTCATGGCGAAAAAGCTGTTCCCCCAGTTCAAGGATTACATCTCCATGGCGCTGACCCCCATGGTTCTCACCGCCCGCCTGCAAAAGCAGAAGGACCCCGGCTGCCGCATCGCCTTCATCGGCCCCTGCGCGGCCAAGAAGCTGGAGGCCAGCCGCCGGACCATCCGCAGCGACGTGGACTTTGTGCTGACCTTCGAGGAGCTGCAGGGCATGTTCGAGGCCAAGGGCGTGGACTTTGCCGCCATTCCACCGGAGGAGGAGGTCCCCCTCAACGAGGGGACCGGCGCTGGGCGCGGCTTCGCGGTCACCGGCGGCGTGGCCGGAGCGGTGGTGGAGGCCATCGGCCGCCTGGAGCCCGGCCGGGAGGTGAAGGTGGTTTCCGCCGAGGGCCTGCAGGAGTGCAAGAAGATGCTGATGCTGGCAAAGGCCGGGAAGTACGACGGCTATCTGCTGGAGGGCATGGCCTGTCCGGGCGGCTGTGTGGCCGGAGCTGGGACCATCCAGCCGGTGGCGAAGTCCATCGCCGCCGTGGGCAAGTACAGCAAGGCGGCAGACAAGCAGAACGCCCTGGACTCCGATTACGAGATGGACCTGCCCATGCTGGACTAACCGCCGCTCCCTATATAGAGAAAGACCGTCCGGCCTCTCCGCGGAGAGGCCGGACGGTTTGCGTTCAGCTCTTGCCGATGATTTTTTCGCCGCACTTGGGGCAGGTGATCTCGAGCTTCCCCTTGCCGGCCGGGACCCGGCAGATGGTCCGGCAGTTTTTGCAGGTAAAATATTTGTGCTCCCTGTCCAGGCTGCGCTGGCGGGCGCCGGCGATGCGGCACCTGATGGGGCTCCACCAGCTGAGAAACCGCGCGTTCTCCGCCCGGCGTCTGGTCAGGTTCCGGGAGAACAGCCGGAACAGCACCACCAGCGCCACCAGCGCGGACAGTACGTTCAGTACCGCCGTCAGGGCCGCGGCCCGGGAGGTAAACAGCTGGATCACCCAGATGGCCAGATACAGCCACAGCAGGGCGATATTGAGCTGGTCAGAGCCGTTGCGGCCGTACATGAACCGGGCAATCGCGCTGGAAAACCTGTAAAGGAAGTTCCGCATGGAGAAGACCTCGTTTCCTGTAATGGTTTGCTCCCAGTATAGCGGGTAAATATGAACAAATAAAGAGAGCCGGGGAATTTATTTGCGAAAAAAGAAGAAACTTCTCCTCTGCGCCCGCCTCCGGGCCCGGCGCCGCGCGTCCCGCTACGATTTTCCGGCCAGCGGGGGGACGACGAGAGAGCGGATCAGCCGCATCAGGCACGCCCGCCCCCCATCCCGGGTGAGGAGGAGATCGTTGAACTCAATGTATACGCGGCGATCCAGCGTCAGCCCCCGCTCCGCCGCGGAGGCCCCCAGCCGCTCCATCCAGTCGTACCGGCGCGGCTGGGGGCCGTCCTCCACCAGCTCACACTGGCAGAAAAAGGTCCCGCCGGGGATGAGCAGCTCCCCGTCCTCCCGCTTCTGATACAGGAATTCGCCGCCCTCATAGGCGCACAGGCCCAGGTGGAGTCCGTCGGTGAGGTAGTTGGCCACCACCCGGCTCCCCTCGGCCATATCCGCCAGCCAGGCCGCCCGCTGAGGCGGCCACTCCGCCAGCTGAAAGCCCCTGCCGCACAGGGACTGGAATATCCGGTTCTCCTCCAGGATCTCGGTAAGCAGGGCCTTCCTGCGCCGGAGCTGGGCGATCATCCGCTCAACCTCCGCCCGCTGGGCCTCCAGCAGGCCCTCCAGCCGATCCCCGCTGCCGCAGCTGAGATAGCTGCGGATCTCCTTGAGGGGGAGGCCCGTGTCCCGCAGCACCGCGATCAGCGCCAGCCGGTCCAGCTGATGGAGGCTGTAGCAGCGGTATCCGTTCTCCGCCACATAGGCCGGACGGAAGAGGCCCAGCTCGTCGTAGTACTGGAGGGTCTTCCGGCTGGTTTTGGCCAGCCGGGCGAATTCCGTGATGCGAAAATATTTTTCCTGCATTTCAAAATTCCTTCTTGACTGTCCGGTTACCGGACAGTTTATAGTGGGGCTATGATATCACACGTGCGGATACGGCGCAAGGAGGAATTGATATGAACAAAACCACGCTGCTGGAGGGACCCGTCCGCGGGACCATGCTGCGCTTCGCGCTGCCCATCATGCTCAGCATGGTGACCACCCGGCTCTATAGCATGGTGGACGCCATGATCGTGGGCCTCTGCCTGGACGCGGACGCCCTGGCGGCGGTGTCCAGCGCGTACTCGGTGCTGACGATCTTTTTATTCGTCTCCGGCGGCATGGAGCTGGGAGGCAGCCTGCTGGCCGCCGCCGCGCGGCCCGGCTCCACCCCCGGGGAGATGAGCCGTCTGACCTGGAACATCCTGGCCGTGGATCTGGGGGCGGCGGTTCTGATGCTGGCGGGCGGACTCTGGGGGATGAGGGACCTGCTGGTGCTCATCAACACGCCGCAGGAGATTCTGGAGCCCGCCGCCCTCTACGGAATCATCTGCTTGGCGGGCCTGCCCTGCATGATGCTCTACGACCTCGCCCGTCAGCTGGTCATCGGGTGCGGGGAGTCGAAGGTCCCCCTGTACGCGGTTATCGCCACCTCCGCCCTGAACATCGTCCTGGATCTGCTGCTGGTGGGACCCCTGGGCGTGGCGGGGGCCGCCGCGGCCACCTCCATCGCCCAGGCGGCGGGGTGCGTGTTCATGCTCCGGTATCTCCGCCGGACCCTGCTGGTGGAGCGGTTCCGCCTCCGGCAGCTGGACTGGAGGCTCTTTGGGGAGATTATGGGCCTGTCGGTGCCCAACATGCTCCAGCAGGCCGGCGGGACGGCGGTGGTCATCGTGCGGCAGGCCCTGCTGGGCCCCTTGGGCGTGGCGGCCATCGCCGGATTCTCCAGCGCAGGCAAGCTGAGCTCCCTGCTGCTGGTGCCGGTCTACGGCCTGATGCAGTCCCTGGTGGTCTTCATCGCCCAGAACCGGGCGGCCGGCCAGCCGGACCGGGCGGAGGAGGGCGTCCGCTCCGCCCGGGTGCTCCTGCTGGGCTACACGGCCCTGGTGGTCGCCCTCTGCGCCCTGGCCAGCCGTTCCCTCATCGGCCTGTTCACCACGGACCAGGAGGCCATTTTCTGCGGCGCCCTGCTCCTCTCCCGGGAGTGCTGGACCTTTCCCGTCGCGAACCTGCGCCACCTCCAGGAGGCCAGGCTGCGGGGCCGGAAGAAGATGACGCTGTACCTGGCCTCCAGTACGGCGGCCCTCACCTCCAACATCCTGGCCTGTCTGGCGCTGGTGCCCCGGGTGGGATTTCCGGGCTTCTATCTGGCCACGTACATCTCCACACCTCTGGGATTGCTGTTTTCCACGGCGCTGGTGCGCCTTTCCAACCGGGAATCCATCGACACAGGGGCGCGGGCGGCGTGACCGCGCCCCTGTGCCTGTCAAAAAAGCGGCAGCGCCGATTTTTTGAGAAAGGGGGCCGGGCCCGGGGAAAAGAACTTGCCGGGAAGCAGGTGCTAATTCGCAGGGATTCCTTGTAAATTTTCCGGGAGTGTGCTATACTCTGCTGTGTCTGAAATCGTGAATCTGCGGAGGAAGTGAAAATGGAGCCTGTTGCCTACACTGTGCGGACCATCAACGGCGATTATGCCTATCTCATCAGCGACAGCGGCGTGGAAAACCAGGTTGCCATGTTCCTGCTCCCCGAGGGGACGGACGTGGGCAGCCGCCTGCTGTGGGAAAATTTTGAGTGGTCGCTGGTCTGACGGCCCATCGCCGGAATTTCCCTGTGAATGCCATCCAAAGAAAGAAGGAATCCCAATGCTGGATCAAATCATTCCCCTGGTGCGGGAGGCGGGAAAGATCGTCCTCTCCGCCCATGATATTGCGTCCCACACCCATGAAAAGACCTCTGCCGCCGACCTGGTGACCGAGTACGACATGGCGGTGGAGAGCTTCCTGAAGGAGCGTCTGCCCCCGCTGCTCCCCGGCGCCGTGTTCTTCGGGGAGGAGGAGAAGGAGAACGCCGACCCCCGCAGGGGATGGGCGTTTATTGTGGATCCCATCGACGGCACCACCAATTTCGTCCGGGGACTCCAGCAGAGCGCCGTCTCCGTGGCGCTGGCACTGGACGGGGTGGTGGAGTACGGCGTGGTGCTGGACCCCTATAAGGACGAGCTGTTCTCCGCCCGCCGGGGCGGCGGCGCGTTTTTGAACGGGCGGCCCATCCGCGTCAGCGGCCGCCGCCTGTCCGAGGGCATTTTTGGCATGGGCACCGCCATCTATAAGCGGGAGTACCTGGCGCCCACCATGCGCCTGACGGAGCAGCTGTTCCGGCGCAGCTGCGACTTCCGCCGCCTGGGGGCGGCGGCGCTGGACCTGTGCAACGTGGCCTGCGGCCGCACGGACGCCTTTTTCGAGTACAGCCTGTGCCCCTGGGACTTCGCGGCGGGGAGCCTCATCATCACCGAGGCCGGGGGCCGGGCGTGCGCTCTGGACGGATCGCCCCTGCCCATTGACCGGCGCACCAGCATCTGGGCCAGCAACCAGGTGAACTGGGAAATCCTCGGAGAGCTGGAGGTTTGAGGGGTATGGGGAAGGCACTGATATCCCTGGCGCTTCTGGGGCTGCTGCTGGCCGGCTGTGCCGGGCCGGAGCAGACGGAGGAGGACGTCCCGCCGCCCCCGGCAGCGGCCGCGCCGGAGCAGGGGGAGGACGGGCCGGAGGCGGAGCCGGTGTTTTCCGAGGAGCCGGTCGTAATTCTGGACGACAGCCTGAATTACCCGCTGATGCCGGAGACCACGGCGGAAACCTACGGCCTGGAGGGCCGGGACGCGGCCATGTTCATTGGCGCGATGGCCCAGTTCGAGGGCTTTGAGAAGCCCTCTGAGGACCTGTGGCTGCCCAATGTGGAGGTGCTGGGGGAGTACGAGGAGGACGGCGACACGGTGCTTGTCACCTGGGTCCATGTCTGGCAGCTGTACGGCTACCAGGGGCCGGATGTCCCCATGACCGCCGGGGGCGGCGGGAATTACGCCGTCATGCGCCTGCGGGAGCAGAAGGAGGGCATCTGGGAGTGCCGGGAGGCGCTCCACAACTACTTCTCCGATCCCAGGGAGTTCCTGCTGGAAAACTGCGGCCCCGGGCGGCAGGAGCTGGTGGAGGAGGTCCTGGCCGTGGACACGGAGTCCCCGCCGGAGGGATCGGCCTGGTTTTCCAGCATGGAGGAGGCCCTGGCGGCCTATCAGGCGTACAACGATCTGAGCATTTCCTACGCCCCCAATGAACCATAGAAAAGGAGCTGTGCCCATGCGCTACTTTCTGGCAATTCTCCTGTGCGTCGCCGCGGATCAGGCGGTGAAGCTCTGGGTGGTCTCCCGGCTGGCGCTCTACGAGTCCGCGCCGCTGGTGCCGGGGATTGTGGAGCTGTACTATATCCGGAATACCGGCGGCGGATTCTCCATCCTGACCGATCACACCTGGCTTCTGACGGCGGTAACGGCGGTGCTGATGGCGGGGATCGCGGCGGTCCTGTTCAAAAAAATGTTCTCGCACCCCCTGGCCATGTGGACGCTGACCGCCATCCTGGGCGGCGGGCTGGGGAATCTGGTGGACCGGGTGCGGCTGGGATATGTGGTGGATATGTTCAATTTCCAGTTTATGAGCTACCCGGTCTTCAACGTGGCGGACATCCTGGTGGTCTGCGGGACCATCGGCTTTGCCGCCTACTACCTGCTGCTCCACGACAAGGTGCAGGCAAAGAAGGAGGAGCCCCATGGAACCGGAGATTCTCCAAGCGGGGGCTGAGGCCGCCGGAGAGCGGCTGGACAGCTTTCTGGCAAAGAGCCTGCCGGAGCTGACCCGCTCCGCCGCCCAGCGCCTCATTGAGAGCGGCCGGGTGGCGGTGGACGGCAGGCCGGCGGTGAAGAGCTGCCGCCTCTCCGGCGGGGAGGCGGTGTCCGTCATCCTGCCGGAGCCGGATCCCCTGGACGCGGCCCCCCAGGCGATCGCCCTGGACGTGGTTTATGAGGACGGGGACGTGATCGTCGTCAACAAGCCGGTGGGCATGGTGGTCCACCCCGCCCCCGGCCACCCGGACGGGACCCTGGTCAACGCGCTGCTCTACCACTGCGGCAGGAGCCTCAGCGGTGTAGGGGGGGCGCTGCGGCCCGGCATCGTCCACCGGATCGACCGGGATACCGGCGGTCTGATCATCGCGGCCAAGAACGACGCGGCCCACCTCGCCCTCTCGTCCCAGCTCCAGGATCACACCCTGGCCAGGACCTACGAGGCCTTGGTGACGGGGAACCTCCGGGAGGACCGGGGGACCGTGGACGCGCCCATCGGCCGCCACCACACGGACCGGAAGAGGATGGCGGTCACGGATCGGGGCGGCAGGAGCGCCGTGACCCACTGGGAGGTGCTGGAGCGCTTCCCCGGACTCACCCATGTCCGGTGCCGCCTGGAGACGGGCCGCACCCACCAGATCCGGGTCCACATGGCCTATATCGGCCACCCCATCTGCGGCGACACGGTCTACGGCGCCAAAAAGCCCGTGGCGGGCCTGACCGGCCAGTGCCTGGACGCCGTGGGCCTGCGGTTCATCCACCCCCGCACCGGGGAGGCGGTGGAGCTGAGCTGTCCTTTGGACCCGGAGTTCGCGGCGATTCTGCGGAGGCTGAGAGGCAGTCATTCTTTTTCTTAAAGAAAAAGAATCAAAAAGAAACACATTTTGCGCAAAACGCAGTTTTGCGTATGGCTCCGCAGAGTGGAACCGGCAAAATACAGCAAAACAGCCGCCCCGGATTTTATCCGGGGCGGCTGTGCGTTTGATGCCGTGTTCCCTGAGGGCACAGCGAAAAGGTTTCTTTTGACTCTTTTCCGTGAGGTGGCCGCGCAGCGGACACCAACAGCCCAAGCCGCCATAGGCGGCGAGTGGTTTTCAAAGAAAAGAATGACTGTCTTACGCCATCTTCTCCTTGATATGGCTCAGCCGGTCCAGGGCCTCCAGCAGCGTCTCATCCCGCTTGGCGAAGTGGACCCGGACGATGTCCTGGACGTTCTCCTTGAAGAAGGAGGTGCCGGGCACACAGGCAACGCCCACCTTCCGGGCCATCTCCTCGCAGAACGCCACATCCGTCTGGCCCTTCTTCAGGTAGGGGCCGATGTTGGCCAGGACGAAGTAAGCGCCCTGGGGATCGGTGAAGGGGATGCCGATGTTCTTCAGCCCGTCGGTGAACAGCTTCTTCATGTGGGCGTAGTGCGCGCCGAACTCCTCGTAGTAGCTGTCGGGCATGTCCAGGCCCACGACGGCGGCCTCCATCAGCGGGGAGGGGGCGCCCACGGTGTTGAAGTCGTGGTACTGCTTGATGCGTTCCATAATGGGCTCGGGGGCGATGGCGTAGCCCAGCCGCCAGCCGGTGACGGAATAGGTCTTCGAAAGGCTGGAGCAGCTGACCGTGCGCTCCCACATGCCGGGGAGGCTGTTCATATAGGTGTGCTTGCTGCCTTCGTAGATGATGTGCTCGTACACCTCGTCCATGATGGCGTACACATCGTACTTGACGCACAGATCGGCGATGAGCTTCAGCTCGTCATAGGTGAACACCTTTCCGCTGGGGTTGGAGGGGTTGCAGATGAGGATGGCCTTGGCGCCCTGCTTGAAGGCGTCCTCCAGCACGTTGGCGTCAAAGCCGAAGGCCGGGGGCACCAGGGGGACGTAGATGGGCTCGCAGTCGGCCAGGATGGCCTGGGCGTGGTAGTTCTCAAAGTAGGGGGAGAAGAGGATGATCTTGTCCCCGGGGTTGGTCAGGGCGAAGATGGTGTCCACCATGGCCTCGGTGGAGCCGATGGTCACCACGATCTCCCTGTCCGGATCCAGTGTGCGGCCCATGAAGCGGCCGCACTTCCGGGCCAGGGCCTGACGGAAGTTGGGCGCGCCCATGGTGATGGGGTACTGGTGGGGGCCCAGGTGGCTGACCTCGGCCAGACGGTCCATCATGGCCTTGGGGGGATCGAAGTCGGGGAACCCCTGGGCCAGGTTGATGGCGCCCGCGTCAATGGAGATTCTCGTCATCCGGCGGATGACGGAGTCTGTGAAAAGCTTGTTCTTTCTGCTCATTTCCTGCATGGTCGTAACAGTCCTTTGCTTTTAAGATGGTTGGCGGATGTCTCTGGCCGCCGGTTCAGTGTACCCCCAGCTCCTCCCCGGCGACAGCGTCCAGACCGTTGGCGGTCAGGACCGCGCGGAGAAGCTCCGCGTCGGCGACGCGGAAGATCATATAGGCCAGACCGTTCTTCTGGCCGAAGACGGAGTACATGTACTCCACGTCAATCCCCTCCCTGGAGATGACCTGCAAAACCTCGTTGAGCCCGCCGGGGCGGTCGGGCACGGCCACGGCCACCACCGGGGTCATGGTCAGAATGAACCCCTGTTCCAGCAGGATGGAGGACGCCCGCTGGGCGTCGTCCACAATCAGGCGCAGTACGCCGTAATCGGCGGTCTCGGCGATGTTGATGGCCCGCAGATCCACGTGGTTGTCAGACAGGATGCCGGTGATGTCGGCCAGCTGTCCGGCGCGGTTCTCCAGGAATACGGAAATCTGATGAATCGTCATAGCAATTACGCCTCTCCCTTCCCTCAAATCTTGCGCTTGTCGATGACGCGCACGGCCTTGCCCTCGCTGCGGGTGATGGTCTTGGGCGCCACCAGGCGGACCTTGGCATAGATGCCCAGCATGGCCTTCAGGGCGGCCACCAGGCCCTTCTCCATCTCGGTGATCCGGCCCAGGCTGTCGGAGAAGTTCTCCGGCGTCATCTCCACCATGACCTCCAGGGTGTCGGAGTTGTTCACCCGGTCCACGATGATCTGGTAGTTGGCGGGATAGCCCTGCTCCAGCAGGACCGTCTCGATCTGGGACGGGAAGACGTTGACGCCCTTGACAATGAGCATGTCGTCGCTGCGGCCCATGGGCTTGCACATCTTCACGTGGGTGCGGCCGCAGGAGCACTTCTTCCGGGTGAGCACACAGATGTCCCGGGTGCGGTAGCGCAGCAGGGGGAAGGCCTCCTTGGTGATGGAGGTGAACACCAGCTCGCCCTTGCTGCCCTCGGGCAGGACCTCGCCGGTGTCGGGGTCGATGATCTCGGCGATGAAGTGGTCCTCGTTGATGTGCATTCCGGTCTGCTCCGAGCACTCGAAGGCCACGCCCGGGCCGCTGGTTTCGGTGAGGCCGTAGATGTCATAGGCCTTGATGCCCAGCTTCTGCTCAATATCCCGGCGCATCTCCTCGCTCCAGGCCTCGGCGCCGAAGATGCCCGCCTTCAGCTGGATCTGGTCCCGCAGGCCCCGCTCGTGGATGCTCTCGGCCAGATAGGCGGCGTAGGACGGGGTGCAGCAGAGGATGGTGGAGCCCAGATCCACCATGAACTGGAGCTGGCGGTCCGTGTTGCCCGAGGACATGGGCAGGGTCAGGCACCCCACCTTGTGGCTGCCGCCGTTGAGGCCGGGGCCGCCGGTAAAGAGGCCGTAGCCGTAGCTGACGTGGCACACGTCGTCGCTGGTGCCGCCCGCGGCCATGATGGCCCGGGCGCAGCAGTCCTCCCAGAGGTCCAGATCGTGCTGGGTGTAGAAGGCAACCACCCTGCGCCCGGTGGTGCCGGAGGTGGACTGGATGCGCACGCAGTCGGCCAGGGGCTTGGCCAGCAGGCCGTAGGGATAGGCGTCGCGCAGATCGTCCTTGGTGAGGAAGGGGAGCTTGTGGAGGTCGTCCACACTCTGGATGTCATCGGGCGCAAGGCACTTTTCCTCCATCTTCCCGCGGTAGTAGGGCACATGATCCCAGACATGGCGGACCTGTTTGACCAGGCGCTCGTTCTGCCAGGCCAGGATCTGCTCCCGGGAGGCGGTTTCGATTTCAGGCTGATAGTAACGCTCCATAGATGGTCTCCTTGGTTGAATTGGATATGTGTCCTGGCGTCTGTTTGAAAAGCGACAGCAGGCTTGCTTGAAAAATTCCACATTTACTTTATCACTTCTCATGAGTAAAGTCAATGTACTCCAGCCTTGATTTTGACACGGTTTTATCAAAAATCAGGGGCCGTCCCGGCCCCTGTTCTGTGCAAAATGGGGATTTTTCAACGAGGCCGCCCAAAAGATTTTCCTCGGGGCGGGGGAATCCCGCGTCAAAAAGATGATCATCCGTCATGGTTGATATGAGAAAAGCGGAAGCCATCCACCGGTACTGGATGACCTCCGCTGTGTGTGCCCGCTCCTGCCCGCCGCCCGCTCAGGCCCTTGCCCGGGGGATCAGCAGCAGCTTCTCCGGGGTGATCTGCTCCTCGCCGGTGAGATCGTTGACCGTCAGGATGCCCTCCCGGGTGGCCCGGTACTGCTTGGCAATGGACCAGAGGGTCTCGCCGGGGCCCATTTTGCGCAGGATGAGGGAGGGGACGGCGGCCCGCTCCTCCTCCTCGTCCGCCGTCTCCCCGCCGCTGACGCACACGTAACGGCGGCGGACGGAGGTGGACATGGCGCATTCAATGGGGAAGCGCAGCTCGATGCCCTCCGGCATGATGTTGGCGATGATATCGCCGTGGCAGGCGGCCTCGGCCTGGCACTCCGCGTCCTCGCCGGCCCCGGCGGCCTCGGCGGGCAGGGTGACGGTGAACTCCCGGCTGACGGCGCCCGGCACATCGTTCTCGTCCAGGTAGAGGCACCGGGCCCACATGGGCAGCTTCAGCTCCCCGCCGGAGGATTGTACGCCGCCGCAGCGGATGGCCGTGTCCACCACGCTGCGGACCGCCACGCCGGTTTCCAGCAGCTCCCGCACGTTCTGGCGGCGGACGCCCCGCTGGCTGTCCTCGCTGAGGGAGAGCTCCGCCGTCTGGCACTCCACCGGGGCGGACGTGCTATAGAGGTCGGCGATAAAGCAGATCTCCTCCGTCCGCCACACGGTCACCCTGGTACACAGCATCAGGGTCATGGTCAGCACATAGGCGTCGTCCGGCGCGCTCTCGCTGCCCTGGCGGCACTCGCAGCTGAGCAGGCGGTAGGCGGCCTCGCTCTCGCAGTCCTCGTCAAAGCCGCCCCCCTCGATGATCTGGGAGAAGGGCAGCTCCTGCTGGAGCAGTGCCAGCCGGCCGCCCGCCTCCCGGTAGAGCACACAGGCGGAAATGATCCCCTTGACCACCAGCTTGCTGCCGATGAGCTTGCTGTCCGTGCCCCGCACGTCCACCCGGGTGGAGAGGATCTCCTCCGCCCCGCCCCGCCCGGGGGACAGGGGCAGCTCCTCGGTAAAGGTGAACTCCTTCTCGCGCACGCCGGCGGCCACCCGGGTCTGCCGCTGCTCCCGGAGCAGCTGGACGCCCTCCCCGTCCTCCACGCCGGTGCAGACCGACAGGGAGACGTGGCGGCACCCCGCGGGGTGCAGGGTCAGGTTGGCCCGGGTGAGCACCTTCCGGGGGTTGAGCACCCTGGTGTCAATGCTGTGGAGCTCCCCTCGGATGTCCAGGAACTCGCACTCCGCGTCCGCCTGCCCCTCCCCGTAGCACTGAAATGGGATTTGGAAATGGAGGGAGCGGACGCCCTCCTCCTTCTCCGGTATGTACAGCACCGACACATCCACCGATCCGCTGGCGCAGAAGCGCCCGTCACCCGTCAGCTCCCGGTTCGTCAGGCACACCAGGCCCGTGGTGTCCACGATTCTGGCGATGTCCGCGCAGCTGTCCGGCACGATGCTCTCCCGCATGGTCTCGCAGGAGAAGGGGGTGAAGCGGACCGGCTCATAGTAGTCGTGGCCGGCCTTTTTGAAATTCAGTTCCATTGTCTGGGTCCTCCCTTTCCCATGGCATTCCTGCTTCCGTTGGTTCTAGTCTATGGGAGGACAGGCCGTTTCATTCCTTTATTCCGAAGAGTTTTCGCAGGATACCGTTTAAAAACCTCGGGGACTTGATGACGACGATCTTCATAGCAGCCTCCTTCCTTATCTGCGCATACAGCCCAAGCCGCAGCCGATCAACAGAAATGCCACGAGGAACAGGAGGAACCCGGTGGGAAAGATAACGGCAATCAGGATGCCCAGACCCAGGCCCACGGCGCAGATGCCCAGCCAGCGGCAGTTTCTCATTTCTCCTTCGCCTCCTTGCTCCGTGGTCTACTAACAGTATATACAGGGAGGTTCCAGCCCGCGGCGCAAGACCCGCCCGGATGACGTAAATCATCCGGGCGGGTCTGTGAGAGATATGGGATTTATCCGGGGTAGGCGCTTTAAAAGGACAGGAGCGCGCGGCTCAGCCAGATTCCCGCCGCGATCTGTACCAGCAGGATCAGCGGCAGGCCCCAGGCAAAGTACCAGTGCCTGGTCTTGTGGCGGAACAGCCACATCCCCAGTACGGCCCCCAGACTGCCGCCCAGCAGGGCGGAGAGGAACAGCGTCCGCTCCCGCACCCGCCGGGCCCCCTTCCGCCTGGAGCGGCCCTTGTCAAACCCCATCAGGCAGAACGCCCAGAGGTTTACTGCGGCCAGATAACACGCCAGCGGTGCAGCGGGGGAGCCCGCCAGGACGAAAATCGTATCACTCCGGGTCTCCGGCAAAAACTGATACCTCACCTCATGCCATCGCGGCCAGCTCGGCGGCGGCCTTGGCGGCCACCCGGGCGTTGTTGTACACCAGCTGGATGTTGCTCTCCAGGCTGTCGCCACCGGTGAGATCCTTCACCCGGGCCAGCAGGAAGGGCGTGGTGGCCTTGCCGTGGATGCCCTGCTCCCGGCTCTCGGCCACGGCCTGGCTGATGGCCTTGTTGATAACGTCCGTGTCCATGGCGTACTCGGCGGGGATGGGGTTGGCCACCAGCATACCGCCCTTGAGGCCCATGGCGCGCTGGGCGTGGAAGGCGGCGGCCAGCTCCTTGGGGGTGTCCAGGCGGTAGTCCACGCCGAAGCCGGACTTGGGGGTATAGAAGGCGGGCAGCTCCTCGGTGCCGTAGCCGATGACCGGCACGCCCTTGGTCTCCAGATACTCCAGGGTCAGACCCAGATCCAGGATGGACTTGGCGCCGGCGCAGACCACCATCACCGGGGTCTGACCCAGCTCCTCCAGGTCGGCGGAGATGTCCATGGTGGTCTCAGCGCCCCGGTGGACGCCGCCGATGCCGCCGGTGGCGAACACGGAGATGCCCGCCATGTGGGCGATCATCATGGTGGTGGTGACGGTGCAGGCGCCGTCCTCGCCCCTGGCGATGAGCACCGGCAGATCCCGGCGGCTGGCCTTGGCGATGTCGCCGCCCTTCTTGCCGAAGTACTCAATCTCGTCAGCCGTCAGTCCGGCCTTCAGCCGTCCGCCGATGATGGCGATGGTGGCGGGCACGGCCCCGTTGTCCCGGATGATCTTTTCCACCTCCAAGGCGGTTTCCACGTTCTTGGGATAGGGCATTCCGTGGGAGATGATGGTGGACTCCAGAGCTACCACGGGCTTGCCCTCTGCCAGGGCGGCGGCCACCTCAGGGGCGATATCAAGGTACTTGTTCATGGTTTTTCCTCCTTAACTTCGCGTCCTGTGGACGCGAGATAAAATTGTTTCTTTTCAATTGATACTGGGGTTTCGCGGCCCAGGGCGGCGCTTGCGCCGCCCGAACGACTGGCCCGGTGGCACAAGTGCCGCCTTGTTACTTTTTGTACGCACAAAAAGTAACCCAAAATGCGCCGGGGGTGTCCCCCCGGTCCCCCAAAATATACGGGGGTTTTTCGGGGACGCTCCCAAGTGAAGAGCTGCGGTGCCCCGTGAACTACCGATTCCTACGGGGTTCTGATCTAGGGGTCTGGTACTTGAATGACTCCGGCTGACGCCCTGTTAAAGGGGGAGAGTCTGCAACAGGGGCGCTCCGAGTCGCTGCAAAGCAAAAACGCACCGCACTCCCCCCGCTGCTTCGCCCCCGATAGAAGCCGTGGGTAGACGCTGGGCAGCGGCAGACGAAGGGGATGCACTGTCAGGAGAATCAAACCAGTTCGGTCGGAGCGTAAATAAACAACAAATGGAGTATCGCCCGGAGGGCGATGCCGGGGGGACCGGGGGTCCTCCCCCGGCGGCTTTTTGGTACCTTTTTGTCCGTACAAAAAGGTACCCGGCGTTAGCCGGCAAAAGACCGGCCTGCGAGGGATGGGGGGGGAACCCCCATAAAAGGAAACCTCACCCCATCCTGCTCCTGACCGCATCCGCGCCCATGGCGGGGTTGATGGTTTCCGGGCTCTCCATGGCGATGGAGGAGGCGGCCAGGCCCGCCAGGGCCGTGCCCTCCAGATCCGTCCCCTCCAAGTATGCCCAGGCAATGGCCGCCATAAAGGCATCGCCGCAGCCGGTGGTGTTGACCATGTTTCCGGGGAGGCAGGGAACATGGATCTGACGGCTGTGATCGGCGGCGTAGACGCCGTCGCCCCCCATGCTGATGAACACCCGCCTGAGCCCTGTGTCCAGAAGGACGGCGGCGGCACGCTCCGCCCCGGCCAGATCGGGGATGGGCTCCCCGCTGAGAAGCTCCGCCTCGATCCGGTTGGGCTTGAGGGTGTGGAGCCTGCCCAGAACCGGGCGCAGCTTCTCCGCCTTGGTGGTGGAGACCGGGTCGGCAAAGAGGGGGACCTTGCAGTTCTCCGCCAGCCACGCGATGGACTCCGCCGGGATGTTGGTATCCACGATTACCAGCTGGGCGTTGCTCAGAAGGGCGGACCGGGAATTCAGGAACGCCGGCGTCACGTGGTCGTAGATCTCCATGTCCGCCACCGCCAGTTCCATATCCCCGCCGGGACCGGCGATATAGAGATAGGTGGAGGTGGTTCCGCCGGGGACCTGCAGGGCGTGGCTGATATCAATGCCCAGCTCGCCGCAGGAGGCGGCCACCTTCTGGGCGGACACGTCGTCCCCGAAGGCGGTGAGCAGATGGACATCCACCCCCAGCAGGGACAGATTGTGGGCGATGTTCCGCCCCACGCCGCCCAGGCTCATCCGTACCCGCCCCGGGTTGGAGTCCTGGCCGATCAGCGGCCCAAAGGATCGGCCGCCGACATCCATGTTCACCCCGCCCACTACCACAGCATAGGGCGCGGTGTGTACAATATACCCCCGCCCGGCGATGTGCCCCTTCTTCATCAGATTGGAGATATGCACCGCCGCGGAGGATCTGGTGATCCCCGCCTTGTCCGCGAGCTCCTGCTGGGTGATCATGGGGTTCTCCTCAATCCAGCGCAGGAGCTGCCGTTCACGCTGGGTCACATACCCACCTCCTAAATAATAGTTTATAAAATAATCGTATGCTTACAGTATAGCCGGTGATGGGGGAATTGTCAAGAGGAATTCTGGGAGGAATCAAATTTTTGGAGGAAATGACGGGGGAAGTTTGGCGGGGAGGGGAGAAAACCACTTGTAAAAAATGGTTTCCGGAGGTATAATACCCCTATTCGGATGAATTCCGAAATATTTAAAAAATTGCAGGTGAAATGATATGGAAAAAACCAAGATCGCGTCCCTCTTTGCCGACGCCGCCGGGTTGGACGGGCAGACCGTTACCGTGTGCGGCTGGGCCCGGACCATCCGGGATATGAAGACATTCGGGTTCGTGGAGCTCAACGACGGCTCCTGCTTCCGAAATCTCCAGGTGGTGATGGATGCCAATGCTCTGGCCAACTACAAGGAGGTTGCCGGGCAGAACGTGGGCGCGGCCCTCATTGTCACCGGCAAGCTGGTCCTCACCCCCGAGGCCAAGCAGCCCCTGGAGGTGAAGGCGGAGCAGATTGACATAGAGGGCGTCTCCTCCCCGGAGTACCCCCTCCAGAAGAAGCGCCACAGCGTGGAGTACCTGCGCACCATCGCCCATCTGCGGCCCAGGACGAACCTCTTCTCCGCCGCCTTCCGTGTCCGGTCCGTGGCCGCCCACGCCATCCACTGCTTTTTCCAGGACCGCGGCTTTGTCTACGTCCACACCCCCATCATCACCGCCAGCGACTGCGAGGGCGCGGGGGAGATGTTCCAGGTGACCACACTGGACATGAACGATCCGCCCATGACCCAGGACGGGCAGGTGGACTACAGCCAGGACTTCTTCGGCAAGCGGGCCAACCTGACCGTCTCCGGCCAGCTCAACGGCGAGAACTTCGCCATGGCCTTCGGCGACATCTACACCTTCGGCCCCACCTTCCGGGCGGAGAACTCCAACACCCAGCGCCACGCCGCCGAGTTCTGGATGATCGAGCCGGAGATGGCCTTCTGCGATCTGGCCGGGGACATGGACGTGGCGGAGGACATGATCAAGTACATCATCCGCACGGTGATGGAAAAGTGCCCCCAGGAGATGGCTTTTTTCAACAGCTTCGTGGACAAGGGCCTCATTGAGCGCCTGGAGCACGTGGCCTCCTCCGACTTCGGCCGGGTGAGCTATACCGAGGCCGTGGAGCTCCTCAAAAAGAACAACGACAAGTTTGATTATAAGGTGGAGTGGGGCTGCGATCTCCAGACCGAGCACGAGCGCTACCTCACCGAGCAGATTTTCAAGCGCCCGGTGTTCGTCACCGACTACCCCAAGGATATCAAGGCGTTCTATATGCGCCTCAACGACGACGGCAGGACCGTGGCCGCTGCGGACTGCCTGGTGCCGGGCATCGGCGAGATCATCGGCGGCAGCCAGCGCGAGGAGCGTATCGGCATCCTGGAGGAGCGCATCAGGGAGCTGGGCATGGACCCGAAGGACTACTGGTGGTACTGCGACCTGCGGCGCTACGGCTCCTGCCGCCACGCCGGGTTCGGCCTGGGCTTTGAGCGGATGGTCATGTACCTCACGGGCATCAGCAACATCCGGGACGTGCTGCCCCATCCGAGAACCGTCGGCACGGCGGATTTCTAAGGGATGGCCAGCAAATACTACAGGCCGTGCAGGGAACTGGAGCGCTGCGACGAGCTGATTGAAAAATACTGGAAGACCCAGCAGTACGAGAAGTGCTTCTCCGGCTACCTGCCCTTGGCGGAGGAGGGGTACCCGCTGGCGGAGTGCCAGGTGGGGTACTTCTACCTGGAGGGCCGGGGCGTGGAAAAGGACCTGGACAAAGCGTTCTATTGGACGCAGCGCGCGGCCGGGCACGGCGACTGGGACGGCCAGTTCAATCTGGGCTGGTTCTATGAGACAGGCACGGGCATCCCGGCGGACATGGAGAAGGCCAGGCACTGGTACAGGCAGGCGGCCCTCCAGGGGCACGAGCTGGCCCGCAAAAAATGCGAGGAGCTGGGGATGACAGCTGACAAGAAATGAGGATACCCAAATGAAGACACCCTTTGTCACAAAGCAGCAGCTGGAGGCGATTACCGCCCAATATCCGACGCCCTTCCACCTCTACGATGAGAAGGGCCTCCGGGAGAACGCCCGGCGGGTGAACGCCGCCTTCTCCTGGAACCCGGGGTTCAAGGAGTACTTCGCCGTCAAGGCCGCCCCCACCCCTGCCCTCCTGAAGCTGCTCAGGGAGGAGGGCTGCGGGGCCGACTGCTCCAGCCTGGCGGAGCTGGAGATAGCCCGCCGGTGCGGTTTCCGGGGGAGTGAGATCATGTTCTCCTCCAACAACACCCTGGCGGAGGAGTACCGGCTGGCGGATGAGCTGGGAGCGATCATCAACCTGGACGATCTCACCCACGTGGAGTTTCTGGAGCAGTCCATCGGACATATTCCGGAGACCGTCTTCTGCCGCTACAACCCCGGCGGGGTCTTCACCCTGGGGGAGGGGAAGGACGGCGTACAGGTCATGGACACCCCCGGCGACGCCAAGTACGGCATGACCCGGCCCCAGATCGCCCAGGCGTTCCGGGAGCTGAAGGCCAGGGGCGCCAAATATTTCGGCCTCCACTGCTTCCTGGCCTCCAATACCATCTCCAACCAGTACTACCCCGAGCTGGCGGGCATCCTGTTCCGGCTGGCGGCGGAGCTGAAGGAGGAGACCGGGTGCGACATCCGCCATATCAACCTCTCCGGCGGCATCGGCATCCCCTACCGGCCGGAGGAGGAGACCAACGACATCGCCGTCATCGGCGAGGGCGTGCGGCGGAAATTTGAGGAGATCCTCCTGCCCGCCGGGCTGGGCGGCGTACAGCTGTGCAGCGAGCTGGGCCGGTTTATGACGGGCCCCTACGGGTGCCTGGTGACCAGGGTGGTTCACTTCAAGCACATCTACAAGGAGTATGTTGGCGTGGACGCCTGTGCCGCGGATCTGATGCGCCCGGCTGTCTACGGGGCCTACCACCACATCACCGTGGCGGGGAAGGAGGGCGCCCCCTGTGACCACAGGTACGATGTCACCGGCTCCCTGTGCGAGAACTGCGACAAGTTCGCCGTGGATCGGATGCTGCCCGAGATTCAGCGCGGGGACCTGCTGGTCATTCACGACACCGGGGCCCACGGCCACTCCATGGGATACAACTACAACGGCAAGCTGCGCTCTGCGGAGCTGCTGCTGAAGGCGGGTGGCGGCGTGGAACTGATCCGCCGGGCGGAGACCCTGGAGGACTACTTCGCCACCGTGGTGTGGTGAGCGGGAAGGCGGGACCGGTTTTTCAGAGGATCTACGACATTACCCGGCAGATTCCCTGCGGATCCGTGACCACATACGGGCGGATCGCGGCCCTGGCGGGAAATCCCCGCATGAGCCGCGTCGTGGGCGGCGCGATGCACACCGCGCCGGAGGACGTCCCCTGCCACCGGGTGGTCAACCGCTCCGGCGGCCTCAGCGGCGCCTTTCAGCCCATGGGGGAGGACACCCACCGTCTCCTGCTGGAGATGGAGGGCGTATGCTTCCGGCCGGACGGGACGGTGGACTTGGACCGGCACCTGTGGGATGGACCGGATTCAGAAAAAGAGGGATAGAGGCCCCGGGCGTTTGAACGCCCGGGGCCTCAGCCTGTCCCCAAAGCTCTCCGCAGGCGTTAGGCGGGCCAAGCCCGCCACAGCTCGAATGCCGCCGCTGGCGGCCCTACGGGAGTTCGCGCCCGCAGGCGCGAATAAAATAAGATCACTTTTTCGGCGGCGTGTACGTCGAAAAAGTACTTTACGGGCCGAACTCGGCCCGGACCTTCCTTCTCAAAAAAGTGGCGGCGCCACTTTTTTGACACATAGAGGCCCCGGACGTTTGAACGCCCGGGGCTTTCTTGCGCTTATGGCGCGGTCAGCAGGATTTCCACGATGGCTGCCATCTCCTTGTCCGGGTAGAAGCGGATGGTCCAGGGGCAGGGGGGATAGGAGACCGGCTCCTCCGGTAGCGGATCGATCGGATCCGGGACGCCGGACGCGGATACCGGGGCCTCCTCCGGTAGGACGGGGGGCTGAGACGCCGGCTCCGTCTCTCCGGCCGGGGGCTCCGCCTCCTCAGCCGGGGAGACGTCTTCCTCAGCCGGGGATTCCGTCCCGGGCCCGTCCGCGGCAGTCTCCTCCCCGCCGCCGGCAGATAGAGCCGGTTCCCCAGCGCCCTCCACCGGCGTCTCCGCCTCAGCTTCCCCGGCGCACAGCTCCTGCCACAGGCTCTCCACTGCGGCAATCACGGCCTCCCGGGGGGTGTCATAGACGAACTGGGCGGTGAGCTTCTCCCGCTCCTCCCGGGCCGTCAGGCGCAGCAGATCCACCAGGGACTGGCTGTCCGACAGGGTCATGATGCTGCCAATATCCTCTGTGCCCTCCCGGTAGGTCATGCGGTAGGTCAGCGTACCGTAGCTGGGGCCGGCCTCGTAGGAGAAGGTCAGCCGCTCCAGCAGATAGGCGCCCAGGGTGGTCTCATCCCGGACCTCCTTCTGGGCGTCCAGGGCCTGCTGGTAGGAGTTGGCCTCCTCGTAGCAGCGGATGACCCCCTCCTCGGTCCGCTGCTCCACCAGCATGAGCAGGGAGTTGACCAGATCCTGGTAGCTCTCGGCCCGCAGGGTGTCCTTGGTACTGGAATCCCAGTAGCGGTCCGTGTAGGGCTCCACCACGCTGTAGGACCGCTCCAGCAGGGAGGTACAGCCGCTCAGCAGCAGGCAGGCGGCCAGAAGAGGGGGAAAAAGCCGCTGTTTCACAGACCACACCTCCCCGAAAAAATCAATAGCCCAGCTCCTGGTCGATGAGCACGACCTCCATGTCCATGCTGTTCATCTTCCTGTAGTGTACCACCAGCCCCCGGCAGATCCGCTCCGGGCTGTTACAGTTGTAGCACCTGTCGCCCTTGACGGCGCAGGGCGTCTTACGGCCCAGCCGCTGGGCGTTTTTCGGGGCGACCACGTTGCGCAGGCGGTGGAGGGCACTGTGGAAATCCGGGGAGACCTTGTTCTTTCCGGCCACAAAGTAGACCTTTTTGTGGCCGTAGAGGGAGGAGGCCGCCCGGTTGCCGGTACCGTCGATGTTGAGAATCTCTCCGGTATCCTCCGCGATGGCGTTGGCGGAGAGCAGGTAGATCTCCGCGTCTGCGGCCAGCTTCTGCACCTCGGCGGGGTCCCCCGGGGTAAAGCCGTGGCTGTAGAGGGTGTTGTGGCTGCCGAGGGACTCCTTCAGGCCCAGGCCGGTGATGGTCATGGAGCCGCCCATTCCCACGGTTTTTCCGTCAATCTCCCGGTTCAGGTAGCTGGCGGCATCCTCGCCGGAGGCGAAGACAGAGACGGTGAAGCCGTTGGCTTCCAGCTGCTTTTTCAGATTTTCAAAGGGCATGTTTGTTCTCCTTTCTTCTTGCCGCCCAACGGGCGGGGACTTCTTGATTTTTTCACGGGGGCTCTGCGCCTCAAGGCGGACGCAAGCGGTCGTTCGGCTTTGCCGAATGACGCGAGTCAAGTGGGGCTTACGCAGCCCCACGCCCCGCGGGTACTTTTCCCACGCGGGAAAAGTACCCAAAAGCGCGCCAGAACCTACGGTTCTGGACTCCCTTACTCGGGGCCGCCCCAAGGGGGCGTCCACCTCAGCGGGGGACTTTCGGACACGCTCTGCAAATGAAGAGCTGCGGTGCCCCGTGAACAAGTGAGCCCTACGGGGTTCTGATCTAGTGGTCTGGTACTTGAATCACTCCGCCTGCCGGTCTCTTAAAGGGGTAGAGCCTGCAAAGGGGGCCCTCCGAATCGCTGCGCAGTAAGGCGGCGCTTGCGTCGCCCGAGCAGTCGTTGGGCCGCAGGCACAATGACGCGAGTCACCGTACCGATGTGCCACAGCAGGGAGTGCGTTAGAACCTGTGGGCAGACGCAGAAGTGCGGCAGACGAAGGACAGGCACCACCGGTAGAATTAGCCCAGCTACAGCAAAGGGCAGATAAAATCAAAAATGGAGTATCGCCCGGAGGGCGATGCCGGGGGGACCGGGGGCGCTCCCCCGGCGCTTTTTTGCATACTTTTTGTGCGTACAAAAAGTATGCGCAGGGCGTGGGGCTGCGTAAGCCCCACTTGACTCCGCGTCATTCGGCAAAGTCGAACGACCGCTTGCGTCCGCCTTGGGGCACGGAGCCCCCGTGAAAAAGATTATAGGCTGTCCGGCGTATACTCTCCGAACCCCTCGCCCAAAACCTCGTGGGCCTCGCAGACGATGATAAATGCGGCGGGGTCAATGGCGGTGACCGTGGCCTTGATGGCCGCAATCTGACTGCGCTTGAAGGCACACAGCACCACCTGCTTCTCGTCGCCGCTGAAGCCGCCCCGCCCGTCCAGAAGGGTGATGCCCAGATTCATCTCCAGAAGCTTCTCCGCAATGGGAGCGCTCTTGGCGCTGATGATGTAGGCCATCTTGGCGTTGATGGAGCCGTAGACCACGGTGTCCATGGCGAGGCTGGAGATATACATGGAGATGATGCCGTAGAGGGCGTTGTTGATGCTGCGGAAGGTCAGCGCGTAGAGGCAGATGACAATCACGTCAATGCACAGGCACAGCCGGCCGATGGACAGCTGGTGGATCTTGTACTTTAAAAGCCGGGCCATCAGCTCCGTGCCGCCGGTGGTGGCGCCCACGTTCAGCAGCAGCCCCATGGACAGCCCCACCAGTACGCCGCCGTAGATGCTGGCCAGCAGGGGATCCATAGGCGAGAAGCTGTGGGCCATAGCCAGCCAGTCGATCATGAGCGAGCCCATGGTCATGGCGTACAGGGAGGAGATCAGAATGCGCACCCCCTGCTTGCGCACGCCGATGATGAACAGCGGGATATTCAACAGAATGGAGGCCGCGCCGATGGGCAGAATGGGGATAAAATGGTTGAGGATCTGGCCGACGCCGGTGAAGCCGCCCATCGAAATATTGTTGGGCTGAAAAAACCAGTTGAAAGCCAGCGCATACAGGGCGCTGCCAAAGGTAATCATCCCGTATTCATATAGAAACCGCAGAACTGGGCTCTTGCTTTTCATATAAACTTCCTCCATCATAAGAGAGCAGGACGCACCGCGCCCCGCCCGCTGAATTATTCATTTCATTATACATCTTTCCCTGCCGGCGGGCAAGGGGGTTCCGCGCCGCGGCCAGGGAAAATTTTTTTCACCCTGCAACAATTTGTCCTCTTCCATTGTATAGTAAATAGACAGGACAGTCAAGGAGGTGGTTTCCATGGCGGGAGCGTACACAAAAGAGGAGGTGGCCAGCCTCTACCGGCGGCACGTGGGCATGGTTTATCAGATCTGCCTGATGCTGCTGAAGAACGTCCCCGACGCGGAGGACGCCGTCCAGACCGTGTTCCGCAAGCTGCTGGAGTACGGCAGGACCCTGCAAGGTCCGGAGCACGAGAAAGCCTGGCTCATCGTCACCGCCCGGAACGAGTGCAAAAACCAGCTGCGGCACTGGTGGCGCACCCGGCGGGCGGACGAGTCCGAGCTGGACAGGCTGTCCTGGGAACAGCGGTCGGACGGGGAGCTGTGGGAGCTGATCCTCACCCTGCCCGAGCAGGAGAGGATGGCGCTGTACCTCCACTACTACCAGGGGTACAGCACCGGGGAGGCGGCCCGGATCATGGGGAAGAACCCCGCCACCGTCCGCTCCTGGCTGTGCCGGGCCCGCCGCAGGCTGAAAAATTTATTGGAGGAGGCTGACGGAGATGGATAAGAACAGGCTGAGCCGGGTCTTTGACCAGGTGCGGCCCTCCCCGGAGCGGGAGGACGCCATGCTGGCAGACCTCCTGTGTGAAGAAGAAAGGGAGGAACTGCCCACCATGAAAAGAAGAAAGAAACTGACCGCCGTAATGGCACTGGCCGCGGCACTGGTGCTGACGGTGTGCGCCTTCGCCGTGGCGATGCTGGAGCCGGCGTTTTTGCGCTACTTTGGGGCCGGGGCGGAGAACGAACAGCTGCTGTGCAACGCCGCCGTGCCCCTGAACCAGACTATGAGAGGGGACGGGGGGACCTTCTACCTCCGCCAGGCGGTGGCGGATCGGTACAGCGTGAAGATCCTCATGGACTTCACCGCCCCGGAGGGAACAGTGCTGGACGGAGATTTTTACAAGCCGGATGACTTCATAGAGCTCTACGGAAGCGCTGGGGAGGAGGTCAACACCTCCTGGTTCTCGGGCTGGGAATTGGTGGAAGACGGTGATAGCTCAGATAACAAGATCACCTTACTTTTTACCCTAAACCCTGGTGACCAAAATGGGAACCTGCTTGGGGGGGCCTTGCATTTCCAGTTCGAGAATCTGTATCGGGATAACCTCCGGGAGGACTTGGTGCTGGAGGGCAAGTGGTCCGGCGTCATTACCCTGCCGGAGGAGGACCCAGGGTCCTGGTACCCCATAGACCGTCTTACGGACATTGGCGGCCACAGTGTAAAGCTCAGCACCCTGTACGTCTCCCCTATCTCCCTGGTCTGCGATCTGGAGGAGGGGGCGGAGAGCCTGCGTACCATCAAGGATACCGTTTGGGACGGTTGGAAGGACGGCGTAGCGCTGCTGACAGCCACTGGAGAGCGCATCGGCGTCCGGGAGGACGACTATGGGATGCAGATCTCCTATTACGACGTGGACCGCGACCCCTCCGACCGGGAGGTGGCCCACTTCTACTACCGCCCGGAGCAGCTCATCGACCCGGCGGAGATTACGGCGGTTGAGCTGTTCGGCCAGACGGTGATATTGAAGGGATAAAAACAGGGGGCATCAGGTCAGAAGCCTGATGCCCCCGCTCTATTTTTCTTCCTTTCCGCGCCGCAGGGGATGCGGCACGGACGATTCCGCTTCGGATTTGACAGAACTTTATTTACAGATAGTACTCAAAAAAGCTCCGCACAATGCTGATCGCATCGTTCTCCTGGGGACCCTCGGCGGCGACAGTAACCCGGCTGCCCTGCTTGATGCCCAAGCCGATGAGCTTCATCAGCTGGCTGGTCTTGGCCGTGTTACCCTCTGCGGAAACGGTGATGTCGGTCCCACGGAATGCCTTTGCCTGCATTGCCAGCAGGCCGGCGCGGCGGGTGTGCAGTCCGCCGCTGTTGGTGACGGTGTAGGTAAACTCTCTCATAGCAAAGTGCTCCTTTCTGAAAGATGGGCCTATTATATCCGGCCATCCTCCAGGAAGCAAGAGGCAGTTTTCCAAAATAAAACCATCAAATCCGCTCAAAAAACCGGCAACCTATCCAATCATATCCGTCCATTAAATACTTTTGTCCGCATATAAAAGATGACACGCCAATCCGCCGCCCGGCGGCAGGGCACAGCGGAAGCTTTGCCGGAAAGTTTTCTTTAGATTCTTTTCTTTTTCAAAAGAACAGAATGTCCGCCTTACAGCAGCCGCAGCTGCTCCCCGTCCTCCTCACGGAGGAGGGCGCCGGCGGCGGGGAGGGCGCGGCAGCGGTAGCGGGGGAGGTTGGTGATGGAGGTATCCTCCAGGGCCTTGACCTCCGAGAGCTGGTACTTGGGCTTGAGGGTCATGACCTGGACGCCCTGGGTGGTGCGGGTGGACTTGGGGGAGAGCAGGGCGGTGTTGAAGATCAGGGCCCTGGGTTCGGTGGAGTACAGCACCAGCTCCCGGTCCTCCCGCAGGTGCAGCAGCGCCGCCAGGGGGCTCTTGTCGCTGTAGGCACCCGTCAGCTTCCGGCGGTTGGAGGTGGTGGCGTAGGCTGAGAGATCCACGCGGGCCGCCTTGCCGTTGGCGAAGAAGAACAGCAGCGCGCCGGAGTAGTCCCCGGGGAGGACCATGCTCACCACGCTCTCCTCCGCCTCCATGCCCAGCTTGCTGGGGAGGTAGTCCCCCAGGACGCTGGCCTTGCTGTCATCGAAATCCGAGAGGCGGCACTTGTAGACCTGCTGGTGGCTGGTGAAGAACATGACCTCGGCCCGGTTGGTGGCCTCGAAGCTCTGGCTGGGGCCGTCCTCCTCCTTGTACTTCTGGGTGTCCGCCATGCGCAGGGACTGGGGGGTGATCTTCTTGAAGTACCCGTGACGGGACAGAAATACCGTCACCGGGTAGTCCGGCGTCTCCTCCGACTCGTCGAAGGCGGTGATCTCGTGCTCGTAGACGATGGAGGTGAGCCGGGGCTGGCCGTACTTCTTCTTGACCGCCTCCAGCTCGCTTACGATCACCTTCCTGATCCGCTTGGGGCTGCCGGCCAGATCCTCCAGATCCTCGATCTCCTCCCGCAGGGCGTCGGTCTCCTGGACCCGCTTGAGGATGTACTCCTTGTTGATGTTGCGCAGCTTGATCTCGGCCACGTACTCCGCCTGGACCTGGTCGATGCCAAAGCCGATCATCAGGTTGGGCACCACGTCGGCCTCGCCCTCGGTCTCCCGGATGATGCGGATGGCCTTGTCGATGTCCAGCAGGATGCGCTTGAGGCCCTTGAGCAGGTGGAGCTTGTCCTTTTTCTTGTTCAGGGTGAAGTATACCCGCCGCCGCACGCACTCAGTCCGCCAGGCGCACCACTCCTCCAGCAGCTCCCGGACCCCCATCACCCGGGGCATCCCGGCGATGAGCACGTTGAAATTGCAGCTGATGGAGTCCTGGAGGGTGGTGGACTTGAAGAGCTTGGCCATCAGCTTGTCCGGGTCCACGCCCCGCTTGAGGTCTATGGTCAGCTTCAGGCCGTTCAGATCCGTCTCGTCCCGCATGTCGCCGACCTCTTTCAGCTTGCCGGCCTTGATGAGTTCCGCCACCTTGTCGATGATGGCCTCGGTGGTTGTGGTGTAGGGGATCTCGTAGATTTCGATCAGGTTCTCGCCCTTGACATACCGGTACTTGCCCCGGATTTTGATGGATCCCCGGCCCGTGCGGTAGACCTCCTCCAGGGCCGCCTTGTCATAGATGATCTCGCCTCCTGTGGGGAAGTCCGGCCCCAGGAGGAGGGCGGAGAGATCGCAGTCCGGATGCTTGAGGAAGGCCACCGCGGCATCGCAGACCTCCGACAGGTTGAACCCGCACAGCTGGGAGGCCATGCCCACGGCGATGCCCTGGTTGGCGGAGACCAGGATGTTGGGGTAGGTGGTGGGGAGGAGGGAGGGCTCCTTCATGGAGTTGTCGTAGTTGTCCACGAAGTCCACCGCGTCCTGGTCAAGGTCCCGGAAGAGCTCCTGGCAGATGGCGGCCAGCTTCGCCTCGGTGTAGCGGCTGGCGGCCCAGGCCATGTCCCGGGAGTAGACCTTGCCGAAGTTGCCCTTGGAGTCCACGAAGGGGTGGAGGAGGGCGCCGTAGCCTTTGGAGAGGCGGACCATGGTGTCGTAGATGGCGGCGTCGCCGTGGGGGTTGAGGCGCATGGTCTGGCCCACGATGTTGGCGGACTTGGTCCGGGCCCCGGTGAGCAGGCCCATCTTGTACATGGTGTACAGGAGCTTCCGGTGGCTGGGCTTGAAGCCGTCGATCTCCGGGATTGCCCGGGAGAGGATGACGCTCATGGCGTAGGGCATGAAGTTGGTCTCCAGGGTGTCGGTGATGGCCTGCTCCTGGACCGCCGCCTTCAGGCCCATGACGTTGGGGTTGGAGATCCTGGGTTTATTTTCATCTGTCTGTTTTTTCTTTGGCATAGCTCTCAAATTCCTTTATCATTCATACCGCTCCAGCTTCGTGTCCAAAGCGTACTCGCCCTTGAGCCGGCGGAGGTCCTCCATGTGGGGCTGGGCCAGGTGCCTGTCCAGGGCGGCGGCGTCCCGCCACTGCTCAATGAGCACCACTGTGTCCGGCGCTTCGCAGGAGAGGTGGTAGTCGTAGAGGAGGCAGCCATCCTCGGCGCGGACGGCCTCCTGGAGGCCGTCCGCCTTCACGGCCTGGACAAAGGCCGCGGCCCGGCCGGGCTTGCAGGTGTAGTAGACGTGCAGGACAATGGTCTCCATGTGGAATTCCTCCTTAGAGCCTGTTTAACATCTCCCCGCGCCCGCCTTGGCGGCATATTTTCCGCCCTGACTGCGTTAAAAATCCTTGCAATCCGTCAGGATTTCTGCGGCTTTTTGCCTTGCAGGGCAAAAAATCTATCTCGCCAATCCGCA
>CAJUQS010000076.1 GCA_910588365.1 uncultured Oscillospiraceae bacterium
CCGCATCCGCATCCGGCCTGCCAGACACTCTTGGATCAGATATTCCTTTTCCTCCAAGTCCATCTCAATTCGTTTTCCCATGCCTGCTCCCCTCGTTCTCGTTTTTATTGTTTCGCTGTCTGTCTTATAGGGAGCATATCAAAAAAATAATCCCTCGCTTTGGGCCAACTCTAAAATGAGACTCTTCAGATATCCACTTGGGTGATAGACCTCCATATACAGATCATCGCCATTCAATATAATCATGGAATCGCACTCCGGCAGAACAATATTGATACAGTCTCTTGGCTTCCATTCTCCCGTAAAACAATGCTTAATGAGGCTTGTCAGTTGGCCTACATCTGGATTTTCAAAAATCTCGTGTTCCGGCTGCCATGCCGAAATCCAAAAATCGCAGTAACAATATAGCTTGAGAAGAATACTCGTAAATTTCCTGTCAATTTCTTCTCTGCTATGCTGAAAAAATTCCTCAACTTCAAAATAGCGGTTGTCGGGTTTTCGGGGAACGGTACCAGGGAAAATATCAACGAGGTAAACAGGTCCTTCGATGAGTTCATCAATTTTGGAAATAATATCTGCTTTTTTCATCTCTGTGCCCCCCCTATAAACTGCACAGTATCTTTTTGCTAGGCACTCAAAGTATAGCACACTTCCGTACTGCTGTCATGTGCCAGATTACGGCTATGACCTTGAATTATCTTGTCGGTGCGCCATGTTTCCTGCCATTGGCTCCATTGGGGCAGTAATTGCATATACCGCGTTATCTTACCTCAACACTGGTTCCCGGGAGCACCTTTATTCATCGTCAGACTCCTCCTGCCCGTTGGCCAGCTCCGGGGCGTATCTCCGGAATACCCGCTCGAACAGCAGGGACGCCGCCAGCGCCGCCAGCGCCGGCAAAAACAGGGCGGGCCACCAGTAGATCGCCGAGGGCACGGCCGCCAGAACCGTCAGCACCACCACGGCCGCCGTGGTGGGCAGGTGTCCCACCGTCAGCTGAAATGCCGTCAAAAACAGGTGCTTCACGCCGAAGGTGAACCGGCCCAGCAGCGGAAACAGCCAGCACAGCACCCCCAGCGGCAGAACCAGCGCCACGCAGTAGGCCACAAAGAGCACCGCACCCGCGTCCGAGGCGCGGTGGTTGGCCCACATGATCGCCACTCCGCAGGCCAGCGGCACGGCCGCCAGGACACACACCAGGGTCGCCAGGGCCCCTGTCTTGAAATTTTCCCGGAAGGAGTGGAAAAAGGCCCCAAAGGCTCCCGGCTCCCCGGGACGGACACACTTGACCACCGCGTAATAGAGGGCCGCAGAGGCCGGACCGGCGGTGACCACCGGGATACACAGCAGCAGCCACAGGATGGACAGGCCGCACACATCCACCATGGTGCTCAAGGCGGCCCACACGCCCTTCTCCGGATTGAAAAAACCTCCCACAGCGCACCTCCCCTACAGGACCTTCTGTGTCAGGGCCTTGCCCACCGCCTGGCGGCACCGCTCCGCCCCCTCCCGCTCCCGGCGGACGAACTCCTGGAGGAGCACCTCCACCACATATAGCTGCGCCATGAGGGCGGCGGAGGAGCCGAACTGGAGGGGCTGCTCGTTGGGGCCGCACAGCAGCACCGCATCGGCGTAGGCGCTGGCGGGGGAGTTGAGAAAACGGGTGATCAGAATCAGCCTCGCCCCCCGGCCCCGGATCAGCTCCGCCGCCTCCAGAACCTCGTGGGTGGCGCCGGAGTAGGAGAAGTAGAGCACCACGTCCTCCTCGGAGAGGGTGGAGAGAATCACCGTCTGCAGGTGGGAGTCCTGGATGGTCTTGAACTTGGGGGAGGTGGTGGAAAACTGGGCCCAGGCGGCCAGCGCCACCGCCGAATGGTTGCCCTGGCCCAGACAGACCACCTGCCGGGCCGCCACCAGCAGGTCCATGGCATGATCCACGGCGGACTGGGAGAGCATGTGAAAGGCGTTGCCCAGGGTATCCTGGGCGGCGTGGAGCACCTTGCTCATAAGGGTGTGCAGGGAGTCCTCGGGAAGGATCTCCCCGCCGTCCGCGGGCTTTTGCAGCGCCGGCCCGGCCAGCAGAGCGGCCCGGGCCAGCTCCAGCTTGAAGTCGTTGAAGCCCGCCAGCTTCAGCTTGCGGCAGAACACCGATATGGTGGACACCGCCACCTCGCACACGGCGCTCAGATCGGTGATGCTGATATACTGGGTTTCGTTCTGATGCTCCAGCACATAATCCACAATCTTCCGCTCCGACTTTGTAAAGTTCTCATACTCCTGCAGCATCAGCGCCACGACATTCTTTCCCACTGTGTTCCTCCCTGAGCCGCAAATTGATTCCATCGGCTATTTTGTTAACTATAATACAACTCCGGCCGTAATGCAACAGATCCGGCTGAAAATTTTCAATGCGGGCAATTTTTCCGGCAAAATCTCCCCCGCCGTGGGCGGGGCGGGCAGGCGGCGGAAGCGGTCGGGAACCCGCTGTCCGCCCTATTTCTGCTGCTCCTCCAGGCTCCAGCCGTACAGGGGATAGCGCTGCATGGCGCCGAAAATTTTCGTTTTCAGGTGGGGGTACTGCCTCTCCAGCTGATGGAGCAGCACCTTCATCTCCTCGCGCTTGGTGGAGCCGTTGGCGGGGCACGGGTTCTCCACCACCGGCAGGTTCAGCCGGCGCACCGCCCCCCGCACATCCCGCTCCTGTACATAGAGCAGGGGGCGGATCTGGGTCACCTGACTGCGATCCAGATAGGTCACCGGCTGGAAGCAGCTGATGCGCCCCTCCAGGAAGAGGCTCATGACCATGGTCTCCACCGCGTCGTCGTAGTGGTGGCCCAGGGCGATCTTGGTCAGCCCCAGCCGGTTCATCTCTGTGCTCAGCGCCCCGCGGCGCAGCTTGGCGCACAACGAGCAGGGATTCTTCTCCTTCCGGTGGACAAACACAATCTCGTAGATGGGGACCGGAACCAGGCGGTAGGGGATCTGCAGGTCCTCGCACAGACGGGCAATGGGCGTGAAGTCCATACCCGGCGCGCCGGCGTCTATGGTGATGGCCTCCACCTGAAAGCGCTTGGGGTAGAACGCCCGCAGCCTCGCCAGGGCCGCCAGGGTGAGCACCGAGTCCTTGCCGCCGCTGACGCCCACCGCCACCGTGTCCCCCTCCTCAATCATGTGGTAGTCCTCCACGCACCGGCGGACCAGGGATAAAATGTGCTGCATAGAAAAACACCTCCGCTGAAAAACAGAAATCCGAAATCGAGATATCGAAAGATAACAGGAGATAACGGGCGATATCAAGAGTAATTGATGTGATAAATTAAAATGCTGTTGACAAAGGGCGGAACGCTGTGGTATAAATAGACTTGTTCGCATGAGGTATTTTACCTGATCGCGGGCAAAAAAACAAGATTTCTTCGATAGGCCGCCGCAGGCGGCCGGGATTGGGCCGTCCGGCCAGCGTCCGGATGGCGGCAGTCCGCCTGACGCCTTGCGGGCACACGCAGTCCTCCTGCGGCGGCGTATCGAAGGGACGGAAGAAAGAAGGAGAACACGTATGTCCACTTTTATGGCAAACAAGGGCAACATTGTCCGCAAGTGGTATGTCGTTGACGCCGCCGGCAAGCCCCTGGGCCACACCGCCGTGATCGTCGCCGACCTGCTGCGCGGCAAGCGCAAGCCCACCTACACCCCCCACGCCGACTGCGGCGACAACGTCATCGTCATCAACGCCTCCAAGGCCACGCTCTCCGGCAAGAAGCTGGAGCAGAAGATGTACCGCACTCACTCCGGCTGGGTGGGCGGCCTGAAGGAAACCAAGTACAAGGATATGATGGAGAAGAAGCCCGAGCTGGCCATGCGTGTGGCCGTGCGCGGCATGATGCCCCGCAACGTGGTTACCAAGGACTCTCTCAAGCGTTTGCATATCTATGCCGGCGATACCCACGAGCATCAGGCCCAGAAGCCCGAGCTCTACGCTGCGGAATAAGAGGAGGTAGAGGAATATGTATCAGTCTAAGAAGCCCTATCTGTACGGCACCGGCCGCAGGAAGTCCTCTGTCGCCCGCGTTCAGGTCTACCCCGGCGGCACCGGCTCCATCACCATCAACGGACGGGACATTGATGAGTATTTCGGCCTGGAGACTTTGAAGATGATTGTCCGTCAGCCCCTGGCCGCCACAGCCAACGAGGGCAAGGTGGACATCGTCGCCACCGTCAAGGGCGGCGGCGTCAGCGGCCAGGCCGGCGCCCTGCGCCACGGCATCTCCCGCGCCCTGCTGCTGGCCAGCGATGAAAACCGGCCCATCCTGAAGAAGGCCGGCCTGCTCACCCGCGATCCCCGTATGAAGGAGCGTAAGAAGTACGGCCTCAAAGCGGCTCGTCGCGCGCCTCAGTTCTCCAAGCGCTGATTTTATATCCGAAAACGCTCAAAAACCCCGGAAAGTTCGATTTTCCGGGGTTTTTTCTTTTGAAAACCTTTGATAGCCTTTGCCCAAATTTGGCCTGATTTGACCCGATTTGACCCTGTTTTTTTTGGGTTAAATATGGGCTAACCGGCCCTTTTGGGTTAAAAAATGGGCTAACTGACAGAGCGAAAGAAGTCGATTTGGGCCTGGTCTTAGGGCAGGCCGTCGTGGGCGGCTATCACCCTCTCTAAAGGCCCCCAATGCCAAAAGATCAATCTGTATTTTTCTCCTGATTTGACTTGATTTGTCATAACTGAATACTGTTTATATTTCAGCCATACATAGAGCGCCGAATCATTCCCTGAATGAAACGGCGCTCTTTTTTTGTCCCGGTTGGCAGACGTAATTACCCCCCTGCCCCGACTCTACATAGCCGTCTAAATCCCGCTGACGGCTGTGAATTTTACAGTAGGAGGACAAGTCATGAAGTGGAAGAAGAATGAGGTGCAGAACAGCGAGGCCCGCGTTGAGAAGCTGGCCGACGAGGTTCGCAGCGCCGCCCAGCAGAGTATGGAGGCCCTGTGGAGCGCCTTCCTGGAGGTGGGCGAGCTGGACATGGTACGGGCCACGGAGAAGGCCCTGCGGCTCATGGTGAGCCACGGCGACTGCACCGGGGCCATGAAAGTGCTGGAGGGCGTCTATGCCTTGGTGGAGATCGCGCCGTCGGAGGACTTCACCGACTGCCAGCAGTACCCTGCCCTGGCGCAGATGTTCATGGAGGAGTTTCTGGCGGAGAGCGAGGACTTCATCTTTGACGCTGGCATGGAGGACGTTCTGGCACTTCTCATGGACGAGGGACAGTAGGCCCCAGGTGGGCCGCTGGCCCACTTTACATAGCCGTCTGTTTCGCCGCAGGCGGCTAAATCCATGAAAGGAGGAATCCCCATAATGGCGAAACCGAAAGTGATAAGCGTAGCAAATCAAAAGGGCGGAGTTGGCAAAAGCACGACTGTCTACAACCTGGGGGCCGGTCTTGCGCTGGAAGGAAAGAAAGTTCTCCTGCTGGACGTAGACCCCCAGGGTGATCTGACCAAGATGCTGGGCCAGCGCAAGCCCCACGACCTGCCCCTGACCCTTGCCAATGCCATGAACGACGTTGTGGCCGGGACAATGCCCCGCGACCACCCGGAGATCATGCACCACCACGAGGGCTTTGACTTCGTGCCAGGAAACCGCAGCCTGTCCGCCGTGGAGGTGGGGCTGGTGAACGTAATGAGCCGGGAAACGGTGCTGCGTCAGTATGTGGACAGCGTGAAGCGGGATTATGACTATGTTCTGCTGGATTGCCGCCCCTCGCTGGGTATGCTGGTCATCAACGCCCTGTCAGCGTCGGACTATGTTCTCGTCCCTGTCCAGGCGGACTATCTGGCGGCGGAGGACATGACGGAGCTGGTGGGCACGGTGCGGAGCATCCAGCGTCAGATCAACCCCCGGCTGAAGATCGGCGGCGTGTTCCTGACGATGGCGAATGAAACCACGTTCCGCAAGGACATCGTGAACAGCGTCAAATCCAACTTTGGGCGTCACCTGCCCGTGCTGGACACGGTGATCCCGGCGACGGTGCGGCTGGCGGAAGTCAGCACGGCGGACAAGAGTATCTTTCAGCACGAACCCAGGGGACGGGCGGCGGACGCCTACCGCAGACTGACAAAGGAGGTGCTGGACATTGGCAGCAAAGAGCGCAGCCGGACTTCTGACCTCAGTAGATAGTATGTTCACCACCCAGGAGGAACGGGACAACGCCCAGCGCAGCTATGTGATCGACCTGCCCACCACCGAGATCAGCGACTTTCCAGACCACCCGTTTAAGGTGCGGATGGACGAGGAAATGGAACAGATGGTGGAGAGCGTCAAAGAACGCGGCGTTCTTTCCCCCGTGCTGGTGCGGCCCATGCCGGACGGTGGCTATCAGATGGTGTCGGGCCACCGGCGCAAGTTTGCGTCGGAGCTGGCGGAACTGCCCACGGTGCCCTGTATCGTCCGGGAACTGACAGACGATGAAGCCATCATTATCATGGTTGACAGCAATCTCCAGCGTGAGCGTGTTCTTCCCTCGGAAAAGGCGTTTGCCTATAAAATGAAGCTGGATGCCATGAACCGGCAGGGACAGCGGACAGATTTAACTTCTTCTCCGCTGGATAAGAAGTTAAAAGGCGTTACGTCTGCACAGCAGTTAGGAGAGAAAAGCGGCGATAGTCAACCACAGATTTACCGCTATATCCGCCTGACGAACCTTGTGCCCGAACTGCTGGACATGGTAGACAATACTGTGCTGAAAGAAAAGGGCACGTTACAAATGGCCCTGCGCCCCGCCGTGGAGCTGTCCTATCTGCCGGAGAATGAGCAGAACGCCTTGTTGGGGGTCATGGAGAGTGAGGACTGCACCCCCTCCCACGCCCAGGCCATCAAGATCAGGGACTTTTCCGAAAAGGGCAAGCTGAATCCTGATGTGATTTTGTCCATCATGCAGGAGGAAAAGCCCAATCAGGTGGAGCAATTCAAAATGCCCCGGAACCGTATCGACAAGTTTTTCCCTGCGGGGACGCCCGCACAGAAAATCGAGGACACCATCGTGAAAGCGTTGGAGATGTACCGCAGGCGGGAAAGGGGGCGGGAGCGGTGAACGTCACACCTGGGGGATATTCTGCCCTTTTGCGGCCCTGGCACCTCCCACGCCCTCCCCCTCTCACACTCTCCCCCTCCAAACCTGCTGTACCTGCTGAAAAGAAAGGCTCTGCCCATCCTTTTTTCAGCCGGTAAAAACCTTTGGAGAGAAGCTCGCCAGCGCGCGAACCATCAAACACCGGGCAGCGTTTGACCCCGTGGAGTGCCACGGGCTTTTTTTTGCGCCCAAAATCAACAAATTGGAGGTACTTTTTCTATGAAGCGGAAAACCATCACCCCCGCGGCTCGGCTGCTGTGCGTCCTGGCCCTTGCCATGACCATGACCACCGCCGCCTTTGCCGCCGACCCGCCTGAACCCGCCCAGCCGTCCCCCTGTTATCCCACCGCCGTCACCCGGAGCGAGGACGGCGGCGAGATCAGGAAGATGTACGAC
>CAJUQS010000077.1 GCA_910588365.1 uncultured Oscillospiraceae bacterium
AGAGGTAAAAAGGAGGGGAGGAAAAATGACGCGGGGCAAGGCGGAGGATGCAGGCGGGCTGACGCCCGCCAAAGACGACAACGCCGCCCCGTATCATTTTGACCGCCGATCTTTACCGATTTTCAAGTGCGTCGACTATAAGGGGAGGACGGAATGGATTTTTCAAAAGAAGAGCTGCTGGAGGCCAGGCGTCAGATTGACTCCACCCTCCACAAGCTGCGGGAGACCATCAAGACCTTTGAGGCCAAGGAGGATCCCCGGCGGTACAAGTCCCAAATTACGCTGGCGAAGCGGCGGGTGGAGGCGTTCACCATCGCCAACGCGCTGATTGAGCGGGAGCTGTCCTGCGTTCCCGGCGCCCCGCGGGATACAGACAGAGCGGATGCTCCGCCTAAAAGCACCTTTTGATACGTTTTCTTTCGGGAAAAAGTATGATTACCCCCTTGACTTTGAGTGTGCTCCAGGTGTTATGCTGATAGACAACAGGAAAACCGCACAGGACATGGAAACAGAAAAGGAGACGAATGATGCAATACCGTACATTAGGACGCACCGGCATCCGGGTGAGTGAGATCGGCATGGGCTGCGAGGGCTTCGATGGGAAGTCCCGGGAGCAGATCCGGGAGATGGTAGACGTGATGGAGGCCGCCGGGGTCAACTGCATCGACCTCTACAGCCCCAATCCGGACCTGCGCAGCGGCCTGGGACAGGCCCTGCGGGGCAGGCGGGACAAGTTTGTCCTCCAGGGGCACCTCTGCACCATCTGGAAGGACGGCCAGTACAAGCGCACCCGGGACATGGCCGAGGTGAAGGCGGGCTTTGCCGACCAGCTGAGCCGTCTGGAGACGGACTGCCTGGACATCGGCATGATCCACTATGTGGACGCCCTGAGCGACTGGGAGAGCGTGGTACAGAACGGCATCCTGGACTACGCCCTGGAGCTGAAGGACAGGGGCGTGATCAAGAGCCTGGGCCTCTCCAGCCACAACCCGGAGGCGGCCCTGGCGGCGATCGGCACGGGGAAGATCGACGTGCTGATGTTCTCCGTCAACCCCTGCTACGACCTCCAGCCCGCCGGCGAGGATGTGGAGCAGCTGTGGGCGGAGAAAAATTACGCGGCCCCCCTGGTGAACATGGACCCCCAGCGGCAGGCCCTGTACGAGACCTGCCAGCGGCTGGGCGTGGGCATCACCGTCATGAAGGCATTTGGCGGCGGGGATCTGCTCAGCGATCTCGGCCCGGCCGGGAAGGCCCTCACCCCCCTCCAGTGCCTCCACTACGCCCTCACCCGCCCGGCGGTGGCCTCCGTCATGTGCGGGGCCCGGTCGGTGGAGGAGCTGCGCGCCAGCATCGCCTATGAGGACGCGCCGGAGGCGGAGCGGGACTACGCCGCCGCCTTTGCCGCCCTCCCCCGGATCAGCTGGCAGGGGCACTGCATGTACTGCGGCCACTGCGCCCCCTGCCCCCAGGGGATCGACGTGGCGTCGGTCACCAAATTCCTGAACCTTTGCAGGGCCCAGGGGGAGATTCCCGAGACGGTCCGGGAGCACTACGCCGCCCTGCCCCGCAAGGCGGGGGCGTGCGTCGGGTGCGGGGCCTGCGAGCAGCGGTGCCCCTTCGGCGTGCCGGCCGTGGAGAACATGGCCCAGGCCGCGAAGCTGTTCCGGGCCTAGCGGAGAAAGGCGTGTTTCATGACCATTGCGGAAGTAAGCAGAAAGTATCATATGACTGCGGACACCCTGCGCTACTATGAGCGCATCGGGCTCATCCCCCCGGTCCCCCGGACCGGGGGCGGCATCCGGGACTACGACGAGGAGTCCTGCCGGTGGATCGAGCTGATGAAGTGTATGCGCTCCGCCGGCGTACAGATCGACGCGCTGATCGAGTATGTGGCCCTTTTCCGCCAGGGGGAGGGCACCATGGAGCAGCGCAAGGCCATCCTGGTGGAGCAGCGGGACCAGATGGTGGCCCGTATGGAGGAGATGCAGTGCTCCCTGGACCGCCTCAATAAGAAGATCGAGGGCTACGAGAGCGGCCTGCTCCGCCGGGAGAGGGAGCTGGGCGGTACGCGTTAAAGAAGATGCCCGTACTCCTCCAGGGCCGCCAGGGCCTTTTCGTTGGGGGCGTAGAGGTACCTGCGGCCGTCCGGCCCCGGCGTCCGGTCAAACCAGCCCAGGGCGTTGCGGCCCAGAATGACGGCGGCGTTGGGCGGACCGCCCAGCTTCTTCACGTCCGCCGCCGTCAGGGGCCCCCGGTCCCGCAGAATTCTCACCGCCAGAAGGGCCTGTTCCTTGTAGGCGGTGAGAATTTTTTTCCGGCTGACGCCGCCGGTATTGGCGCTGCCCGTGCGGTCCCCGTGTTCGCGGAGGACCGCCATGCGGCGCTTTTTGTCGCGCCGGGGTGCGGACGCCTCCTTGGGATGGACCGCCACGTCCACCTGGCCCGCCCCCCTGCTGGTGAAGCCCACGAAGATGAGCCCCAGCTCCAGCCGCCGGCAGAGGGAGCGCATCTCCGGCACCCGGGGGTCCATGTACCCCCGCTTAGGCAGGGGCACCGCCACATAGACCCCGTCGGCCACCCGCTGGCGGTCCATGGCCTGGAAGACCAGCTCCAGGGTGAAGCCCCGCTTCAGCTCCACCACAATCAGCTCCCCGTCCCGCACGGCGGCGACGTCGCAGTCCTTGACCTCGCCCTTCACATCGTAGCCCAGCCCCTCCAGGTAGCTGCGCACCGGGCCGTACAGATCGCTCTCCAGCAGCTTCTCCATCTCCCCCGCGCCTCCCTCCGCTCGTTGTTTCCCCCGGACAGATCCATCAGTAGCCGCGCCGGCGGTCCACCAGGTTCTCCGGCAGCTCCCCCGCGCCCCAGCGCCGCAGGTCCCGGCAGAACAGCTCCACATCCAGATCGCAGGTCAGGCCCAGGGACATGTTTCCGGAGACATGGGGGGTGAGGATGGTGTTGGGACAGCTCCACAGGGGATGGTCCGCCGGCAGGGGCTCCGGCACCATCACGTCCAGCGCCGCGCCGGCCAGACGGCGTTCCCGCAGGGCCTCCGCCAGGGCCTCCTGGTCGATGGCGGAGCCCCTGCCCACGTTGACGACAAAGGCCGTGGGCGGCAGGAGGGCGATGCGCTCCCGGGAGAGGAGCCCCTCCGTCTCCGCCGTGGCCGGGAGCGCCAGGACGACCGCGTCCGCCCGGGGCAGCACGCTGTCCAGCTCCCCGACGGGCAGCACGGCGTCAAAGGCGGGCTCCGCCGCCCTCCCGCTGCGGCAGACGCCGGTGACGGCGGCGCCCAGGGCCTTCAGGCGGCGGGCGGTGTGGGACCCGATGTCCCCGGTGCCCAGCAGGACCACATGGCTGCCGGTGATGGAGCGGATGGGGGTGTGCAGCGTCCAGCGGCGTTCCAGCAGGTCCGCCTCGTACTCCGGCATCCGCCGCAGGAGCATCAGCAGCACCATGAGGATGTGCTCGGAGATGGTGGGGCCGTAGGCCCCGGAGCTGTTGGAGAGCAGGCAGTCCGGCCGGGGCCAGAGCGCATCGTCCAGAAGGTGGTCCACGCCGGCGGAGGCGGCGCACAGCCAGCGCAGCTGCTTCGCCCCCGCCAGCAGGGACGGCGGGAGATAGCCGAAGAGGATCTCGTAGTCCCCGATCTCCGCCGCCAGCCGGTCCGTGTCCCGGTCGCTGTCGTAGTAGGTGACGGCAAAGCCGGCCTTAACCGCCGCGGCATCGATCTTGGCCCGGTTTCCCTCGTCCAGGAAGTTGCAGTATACCCCTATTTTTCTCATACAATCGGATCCCTTTCCATCGAAAAAATCTCTCGCTTTTGGTCATTCCGCCATTTATCAAACATAAGCAAAGCGCAGCTTTGCGCCAAAGTTTTTCTTCTTTTTTCAAAAAGAAGAAAAGGAGGCCAGCACCCGCTCCGCGGTCCGCAGCCCGTCGGCGGCGGCGGACAGGATGCCGCCCGCGTACCCGGCCCCCTCGCCGCAGGGCCACAGCCCCCGGACGGCGGACTGGCCGCCCTCGTCCCGGAGAATCCGCAGGGGGCAGGAGGAGCGGGTCTCCACCGCCGTGAGGACCGCGTCCGGGGCGGCGTAGCCCCGGACCTTCCGGTCCAGGACGGGCAGCGCCTCCGCCAGGGCCCCGCAGAGAAACTCCGGCAGGATCTCCCACAGATTGCACCACCGCACGCCGGGTCGGTAGGAGGGCAGGACGCTCCCCGGGCCCCGGGAGGGCCGGCGGAGGAGGAAGTCCTCCACCCGCTGGGCCGGGGCGAGGAACCCGCCGCCCCCGGCGGCAAAGGCGCGCTCCTCCAGATCCCGCTGGAGGGCGATGCCCGCCAGGGGGCCGTCCCCGGGGAAGTCCTCCGGCGTGATCCCCACCAGCAGCCCGCCGTTGCAGTTGACGCCGTCCCTGGCGTAGAAGCTCATGCCGTTGGTGACCGCCCGGCCGGCCTCGCTGGCGGCGGCCACCACCTGCCCGCCGGGGCAGACGCAGAAGCTGAACACCCCCCGGCCGCTGTCCAGGTGGCAGCTGAGCTTGTAGCTGGCCGCCGGAAGGCGGGGATGGCCCGCCAGGTGCTTGTACTGGGCCAGATCGATGTCCGCCTGACGGTGCTCGATGCGCACGCCCACCGCCAGGGGCTTGGGCTCCATGGGCACCCCGGCGGCATACAGCATCTCAAAGGTGTCCCGGGCGCTGTTGCCCAGCGCCAGCACCGTATGCCGGGCGGGCAGGACATACGCCCCCTCCGGCCCCTCGACGCGCAGCGCCCGGACCCCGCCCCCCTCCAGCTCGACGCCCGTCAGGCGGTGGCCGAAGCGGATGTCGCAGCCCAGGTCCCGCAGCTCCCGCCGCAGCTCCGCCAGCACCCGGCGGAGGTAGTCGGTGCCCACGTGGGGCTTGGCGTCCCAGAGGATGCTCTCCGGCGCGCCGTGGGAGACCAGCTCCTCCAGAATGAACCGGTGGCGCAGATCCCTGGTGCCGGTGTTCAGCTTGCCGTCGGAGAAGGCCCCGGCGCCTCCCTCCCCGAACTGGACGTTGGATTGGAGATCCAGCTCCCCCGTCTCCCAGAACCGCTCCACGTCCGCCTGCCGCCGCTCCACGTCCCAGCCCCGCTCCAGCAGGACGGGGCGGGCCCCGCACCGGGCCAGCGCCAGGGCGCAGAACAGTCCGCCCGGCCCCGCCCCCGCCACCACCGGCGAAAGCCCCGGCGCGGAGATGGGGGGCGGCAGGCGGTAGGGGCTTTCCGTCACCCTGGAGACGCCGCGGCCCCGCTGCCGCCGCAGGACCTTCTCCTCGTTTTTCACCGATATGCGGACGGTGTAGACCCACCGGGCGCCCTCCCTGGCGTCCAGCGCCTTGCGGAGGATGCGCAGCTCCCCCACGTCCTCCGGCGCCGCCCGCACCGCCGCCGCGGCCCGCCGCACCAGCAGTCCCTCGTCCTCCTCCAGATTCAGCTTGATTCCCTCAATTTGCAGCATCGTCTCTTCTCCCAATCACAGGCGAAGCACAGGTTCCAAGCGCCTGTCTCCGCCGTTCTCTTTCTTAGAGCCTGTTTAACATCTCCCCGCGCCCGCCTTGGCGGCATATTTTCCGCCCTGACTGCGTTAAAAATCCTTGCAATCCGTCAGGATTTCTGCGGCTTTTTGCCTTGCAGGGCAAAAAATCTATCTCGCCAATCCGCA
>CAJUQS010000078.1 GCA_910588365.1 uncultured Oscillospiraceae bacterium
CATCGAGGGGTCATGCACGATTATTCTGCACAGGCGCTCGATGCGCCTGTTGCAGAATCCTGACGGATTGCAAGGATTTTTAACGCAGTCAGGGCGGAAAATATGCCGCCAAGGCGGGCGCGGGGAGATGTTAAACAGGCGGATTGCCGGATAAGGATAGATTTTTTGCTGAACAAGGCGATTTTCCGTAGGAATCCTGACGGATTTCAAGGGAAATCAGCGATGTTTCAGCGGAAAAGGATGCCATCAGACGGCGTTTTGGCGGTTTTGAAACAGACTCTAGTCGTGTACCAAGTTAGGAATTGCAAATTGCGCATGGAGGAGGATTTTTGCACGGCAAGGCGGACAACACCTTGCCCTGCGAAAATTCTGCTCCGGCTTCTAGTTCGCTTTCTGACCGGATACACCACTAGGGCTGTGGCGAGCTTTGCCCGCCTCACGCGGTATACGCGCCGGACCGCTCCAGCTCCTTTTTCTCCTTGCGGCGGTTCTTCTCCTGGATCTTCCGGCAGATTTTCCGGTAGCGCTCGGCGATGGGGCCGGCATCCTTGTAGATGGCCACCTTGCCGCTCCACCGGTCCCCCTCCCGCTGGGCGGTGACGGTGACGTACAGACGCCGGTGCTCCCGGCACTTGCAGCGCAGCACCTGCTCGGTGGGTGTGGTGCGGATCCAGCGGCCCGCGCTCAGACTCTGCCCGCACAGCGGGCACACCGGCTGGCACACCTCCCGCCGGTTCTTGCAGGCCCAGCGGGTGTCGTAGGTGCCCAGATCCAGCTCCCACAGGGGCAGGAGACCCTTCTGCTTGGGCGGCTTGTGGAACAGGGACATCCCCTCGAACCGGTCCAGCATGGTTTGGTAGACCAGCACCGTGTAATAGGTGTCGTTCCACGCGCTGTGGAAGTCCAGATCCGTCTCCATCCCCAGATCCGTCACCGCCTTCTCCAGGGAGGGCTGGCACCCCAGATCGCCGTCCACCAGCTTCTGATAGACATATTGCAGATCAAAGTACTCGCACTTCCAGTCCGCGTCAAAGGAGAGGCGGTGGAACTCGAAATTTTTCAGCAGGACCTCCACGTCGTTGTTTCCCCACTCCACAAACACCGGGTCCTTGCCGCACCAGCGCAGGAAGGCGGGCCCCAGATCCAGGAAGCCGGGGGCGTCCGCCAGCAGCTCCCGCAGCTCCTCCCGGCCGTAGGGCAGCAGGCGGTAGGTACGGCTCTCGATCTTGCGGCTGGCCTTGGGATGAATGTAGCTATGGAAGGAGTCCAGCATGACGCCGGTCCCCTGCTCCACCTTCATGGCAGCCACCTCAATCAGCTCGTGAAAGGGGAGCCTCTCCCCCGCCTTATTGCGGTAGAATGTAGTATTCCATTCCAAATCCAGAAAAATCAGCTCGGGCATATGTTCATCGCTCCAGTAGTTTTTTCATATCCGCAGGCAGCGGGGCGGTAAAGGCGAGAGGCCGTCCGGTAAGGGGGTGCTCCAGCTCCAGACGGCCGGCGTGAAGGGCGGGCCGGCCGATCAGCGCCCGGTCCTCCGTCCCGTACAGCCAGTCCCCGGCCAGGGGACAGCCCAGGGCGGCCATGTGCACCCGGATCTGGTGGGTACGGCCGGTGCGGGGCGTCAGCTCCACCAGGGAGAGCGCCCCCCGCCTCTCCGCCAGACGGTAGTCCGTCCGGGCGGGCTGGCCCGCCGGGTCCACCCGGCGGCGGATGGCGGAGCCCGGCGCACGGCCGATGGGCAGCTCCACGCTTCCCGCCGCCGGTTCGGGCGCGCCCACGCAGACCGCCAGATAGCCCCGGGAAAAGGCGCCGCCGTGGAGCTGACGCCGCAGCCGGTCGTGGACCCAGCTGTTCTTGGCGGCCACCATCAGCCCCGTGGTGCCCCGGTCCAGCCGGTTGACCGGGTGGAAGGAGAAGCCGGGCCCCAGATAATGAGCAAGGCCGTTGGCCAGGGTCGGCTCCCCGGGAGCCAGGGAGGAGGGGATCACCGCCAGAGGGGCGCGCTTGTTGATCACCAGCAGGTACTTGTCCTCGTAGGGAATGTCCAGCTCCATGGGGACCGGCTCCACGGCCGTGGGCCGCTCGGCGGCCCCCAGATCCACCGCCAGCCGGTCGCCGGTACGCACCACGGCGCTGGTGAACACCCGCGCCCCGTTGAGGGTCAGGCCGCTTTCCGTCCGCTTCAGCCGGCCGATCAGGGCCGCAGAGAGTCCCAGTTCCCGGCGCAGCAGGGATCGGACGTCCCGCCCGTCCTGCTCCGCCGTTACCACCAACTCCAGAGCGGCCATGACACACCCCCTATGCAACAAAATTTGAATTTATTATACAACAGTCCGCAAATGTTTTCAATAAGCAAAATCGTGTAAAAAGGGGATTTTTAAGGAAAATTTTCCAAGTAAAAAAAGGCGGGGACAGGTCGCGGTTTTTGCCTCTCCCCGTCCTCGTCTTCCTTATCCGTTTTCAACCGCCGCCGCCAGCCAGCCCATCAGCTCCGCCTTCCCATCGCCCTTTTCCGCGGAGAAGGGGATGAGCACATCCCCCTCCCGGAGGTCCAATGTCTGGCGGATCAGCTCCAGATTGGGCGCAATCTCGGATTTTTTCAGCTTGTCCAGCTTGTTGGCCGCAACCACCAGGGGGCACCCGGCGTCATAGAACCAGTTGGCCATGGTCACATCGTCGGCAGTGGGCTTGTGCCGCGCGTCCACAATCTGTACGCCGACGGCGATCAGCCCGGAGGCGAAGTAGGCCTCCATCAGCCGCCCCCAGCGGTCCCGCTCGGCCTTGGATACCTTGGCGTAGCCGTAGCCGGGCAGGTCCACCAGATAGGCCGCGCCGTCCAGGCGGAAATAGTTGATTTGACTGGTTTTTCCAGGCGACGCGCCCACTCGGGCGAAGTTCTTCCGGTTGACCAGCCGGTTGATGACCGAGCTCTTGCCCACGTTGGAGCGGCCCGCGAAGGCCAGCTGGGGCAGGCCGTCCCGGAGAAAGTCCTTCGGCGACGCGGCGGAGCGGATAAACTCCACCTGATTGAAATTCACTGCCATTGCGGCCTCCTGAAGCGAAGCGGAGCTTCGCGCAAAGTTTCTTCTTCCCTCTTTTTCTGTTCAAAGAAAAAGAAGGACCGGTTACTGTCTTAACCCGGCGTCCTGCACCGGCTTCTCCACTGGCACAAAAGCCGTGATGATCTCCTTGTCCTCCCCGGCCGGCCGGCTCTCTCCGCCGGCGGCGTCCACCCGGATGAGGGCCTCGGTGAGCACCTCGTCGATGGTCTCCACCGGGACAAAGCGCAGGCTCTCCCGGACCACCGGGTCGATCTCCGCCAGATCCCGCCGGTTCTCCTTGGGGATGATCACCGTGGAGATGCCGTTGCGCTTGGCGGCCATGGTCTTCTCCTTCAGCCCGCCGATGGCCAGCACCCGGCCCCGCAGCGTCACCTCTCCGGTCATGGCCACGCTGCTGCGGACCTTCTCCCCCGTCAGGGCCGAAACCACCGCCGTGGTGATGGCGATCCCCGCCGACGGCCCGTCCTTGGGCACCGCCCCCTCGGGGAAATGAATGTGGATGTCCCGGTTCTTGTGGAACTCCGGGTCAATGCCCAGCTGGGCGGCCCGGCTGCGGATGCAGCTGACGGCAGCCTGGGCGGACTCCTTCATCACGTCCCCCAGGTTTCCGGTGAGCTCCAGCTTGCCGGAGCCCTCCATCACGTTGACCTCCACCTCCAGCAGTTCGCCGCCCACCTCGGTCCAGGCCAGGCCGTTGACCACGCCCACCGGATCCTGGTCCAGCTTGGGGGGCAGATAGCGCCGCGGTCCCAGGTACTCCTCCAGGTTCTCCGCCGTGACGGCGGCCCGCCGCGCCTCCCGGGTCACCAGACGCATGGCCGTCTTCCGGCACAGCTTCCCCATGGTGCGCTCCAGATTCCGCACGCCGGACTCCCGGGTATAGCCGGCGATGATCTCCCGGATGGCCTCGTCGCTGACCCGCAGCACCCGCCGGCTCAGGCCGTGCTCCTTCATCTGCTTGGGCAGCAGGTAGCGGCTGGCAATCTCCATCTTCTCCTCATCGGTGTAGCTGGTCAGCTCGATGACCTCCATCCGGTCCAGCAGAGGCCGGGGGATAGTGGAGGTGGTGTTGGCGGTGGTGATGAAGAGCACCCGGCTCAGATCCAGGGGGATCTCCAGGAAGTGGTCCCGGAAGGCGCAGTTCTGCTCGCTGTCCAGCACCTCCAGCATGGCGGAGGCCGGGTCCCCCCGGAAGTCGCTGCCCATCTTGTCAATCTCGTCCAGCAGCAGCAGGGGGTTCATGCTGCCGCTCTGGCTGATGGCGTTGACGATGCGGCCCGGCATAGCACCTATGTAGGTCTTCCGGTGGCCGCGTATGTCCGCCTCGTCCCGGACGCCGCCCAGGCTCAGCCGGGCCAGCTTCCGGTTCAGGGCTGAGGCCACGGAGATGGCGATGGAGGTCTTGCCCACCCCCGGAGGGCCCACCAGACAGATGATCCTGCCCTTGGCCTCCGGGTTCATCTGCCGCACGGCGATGAACTCCAGGATCCGCTCCTTCACCTTTTCCAGGCCGAAGTGGTCCCGGTCCAGGATTTTCCTCGCGGCGGACACACTGGCCCGCTCCCTGGTTTCCACGCCCCAGGGCATGTCCAGGCACACGTCCAGATAGTTGCGGATGACAGCGGCCTCGGCGCTGGAGAAGGACTGCTTGGACAGCCGGTCCACCTCCTTGAGCAGCTTTGCCTCGATTTCGCCGCCCAGCTGCCGCTCCTCAATCTTCACCCGGTACTCGATCAGCTCGCTGTCCTCGTCCTCACCCAGCTCCCGCTGGAGAAGGCGGATCTGCTCCCGGATGATGTGGTCCCGCTGGACCTCCCCCATCTCCCGGCGGATCTTGCCCTCCAGCTCCTGCTCGCAGGTGAGGACCTCCGTCTCCCGGGCCAGCAGCTCATTGATCTTCCGCAGGCGCTGGACGGGCCGCAACTCCTCCAGAATCTCCTGCTTGTCCTGGTGGCGCAGCATGATGTTCTGCGCGATGAAGTCCGCCAGATGTCCGGGGTCCCGGTCCTCCATGACGGCGGCGGAAACCTCCTCCCCCAGCCGGGGCGCCAGGGACGCGTACTCGCCGAAATTGGCGTAGGTCTGGCGCAGCAGGGCCTCCAGTTGGAAGTCGGAGATGCGGGCCCGGCCCTCCCGGATGGGCTCCACGTTGCCCTGCAGATAGGGCTCCGTCTGCCACAGGCGGCGCAGCTTCGCCCTGCCCTTGCCCTCCATCATCACCCGGACAGTGGTGTCCCCGATGCGGAGAATCTGCCGGATCACCGAGACAGTCCCCACACTGTACAGGTCCTTCTCACCGGGCTGGAAGGTCACCAGATCCCGCTGAGACGCCAAAAAGATGAACTGGTCCCCCTCCATGGCCCGCTCCAGGGCACGGATGGAGATCTCCCGCTCCACATCAAAGCTGAGAATGCAGCCGGGGAAGATGGTCAGGCCCCGCAGCGCCAGCACCGGCATATTCATTGTGGCGTTTTTTTCAATCGTATCCATTGTCGGCTCTCCTTTCCCCGGCGGGAACGCCGGGAGGACTCTGAGGAAAAGGGGGGCAGAATAGAATCCGCCCCCCGCTTACCACTCTTCGCTTCCGAAAACCACACACAGGTCCACAATCAAACGCTTGCCCGGCCCCGTGCGCCTTACGACGCGGTGTTGGGCCACCGGGCCGGCTCCGCCTCCAGGCCGCCGCCGCTGCGGACCAGGGTGGGGCCGCATGCCCCCTCCACACAGGCGGAGGTGATCACCACCTTTTCCACCGTGGGGTCGGAGGGAATGTCGTACATGATGTCCGTCAAAATCCCCTCCATCACAGCCCGCAGGCCTCTGGCGCCGATGTTGCGCTCAATGGCCTTCTCGGCCACCGCGTCCAGGGCGCCCTCATCAAATGCCAGCTCCACCCGGTCGTACTCCAGCAGCTTCTGATACTGCTTAACCAGGGCGTTTTTCGGCTCGGTGAGGATGCGCACCAAGTCCTCACGCTTCAAGGAGTCCAGGGGCGCGATGATGGGCAGACGGCCCACCAGCTCGGGGATGATGCCGAATTTCAGCAGGTCATGGGGCTGTACCTCCTTGAGGATGGCCCCCATGTCCCGGTCCTTCCTGCTCTGGAGCGGGGAGTCAAAGCCCATGCTCCGCTTGTCTGTGCGCCGCTCGATGATCTTCTCCAGCCCGTCGAAGGCACCGCCGCAGATAAACAGGATGTTCCGGGTGTTGATCTGGATGAACTCCTGGTGAGGGTGCTTGCGGCCGCCCTGGGGAGGGACGTTGGCCACGGTGCCCTCCAGAATCTTCAGCAGGGCCTGCTGCACCCCCTCGCCGGACACGTCCCGGGTGATGGAGGTGTTCTCGCTCTTGCGGGCAATCTTGTCGATCTCGTCCACGTAGATGATCCCGTGCTCGGCCAGATCCACGTCATAGTCCGCAGCCTGCAGCAGGCGCAGCAGGATATTCTCCACATCGTCACCCACGTAGCCCGCCTCGGTGAGGGTGGTGGCGTCGGCAATGGCAAAGGGCACCTGGAGAATCCGGGCAAGGGTCTGGGCGATATGGGTCTTGCCGCTGCCGGTGGGGCCTATCATGAGGATGTTGCTCTTTTGCAGCTCCACATCCTCCCCGCCGCCGAAGTGGACGCGCTTATAGTGGTTGTAGACCGCCACGGAAAGCGCCACCTTGGCGCTCTCCTGACCGATGACATACTGGTCCATAACCTCCCGGATCTCCCGGGGTACGGGCAGCTGATCGGGCAGCTCCACCGCCGGGCAGCCGTTCTGTCCGCCCAGCTCCTCCTCCAGTACGCTCATGCACAGATTCACGCACTGGTCGCAGATGCGGGCCCCAGGCCCCTGGATCATCCGCCGCACCTCCTCCTCCCGCTTGCCGCAGAAGGAGCAGCGCAGAGACTTCTTCGTCTCGTCACTCATGGGTTTGTTCCCTTCTCACATTCAAAAAAGTATTACCTGGAGTAGATGACCTTGTCAATGATGCCATACTCCTTGGCCTCCTCGGCCGTCATGAAGTTGTCACGCTCGCAGTCGGCGGTAACGGTCTCCACGTCCCTGCCGGTGTTCTCCGCCAGGATGTGGTTCATCCGCTTCTTGATAATCTCCAGACGCCGCAGGTGGATGGCCATGTCGGTAATCTGGCCCTTGGTGCCCGCAGAGGGCTGATGGATCATGATCTCCGCGTTGGGAAGCGCCAGGCGCTTGCCCTTGGTCCCGGACGAGAGCAGGAACGCCGCCATGCTGGCGCCCATGCCGATGCAGATGGTGGACACGTCGCACTTGATATACTGCATGGTGTCATAGATGGCCATGCCATCGGTGATGGAGCCGCCGGGGCTGTTGATATAGAACTGGATATCCTTGTCCGGGTCCTGGGCCTCCAGGTACAGCAGCTGTGCCACCACCAGGCTGGCAGTGGTCGCGTTGACCTCCTCGCCCAGAAAGACGATGCGGTCATTGAGCAGGCGGGAAAAAATATCGTAGGACCGCTCCCCCCGGTTGGTCTGCTCAACTACATATGGAACTAAGCTCATTGTCATTACCTCCTGACAGAATCCTCCACCCGCCGGTTTCTCCCTCCGTGCCCACACCGCCACACTAGGATAACCCAATTGGGAAATTTTTAGTACAGAGTCTGTTTTTTACTCGCCGTCAGCGGGAGCCTCCTCCTTGGTATCCCCGGCGGGAGCCTCCTCCTTGGTATCCCCGGCGGGAGCCTCCTCCTTGGTATCCCCGGCGGGAGCCTCCTCCTTGGGGGGCTCGGGCTTGACGGCGACGCCGCTGTCGGCCACAACGGCCACGGCCTTGCTGCGCCCCACCTGCTCGCGGATGACGGCGGCGTCCATGTACTTCTTGACGTTCTCCACATCCATGCCGTACTGGTCCGCCATCCTGGCAAACTCCGCCTCCACGTCCTCGTCGGAGACCTCGATGTTCTCCGCCTTGGCAATGGCGGCAATGGCCAGATCCATGCGGACCTGATTGACTGCGGGGGTGTGCGCCTCCTCCAGCAGCTTCTCCTCGTCCATGTTGGTCATCTTCATGTACTGGTCAAAGGGGATGCCCTGGGACTGAATCTGCATCCGCAGGTTCTCCACGAAGCGGCGGGCCTGCTCCTCAATCATGGCGTCGGGGATGTCCGCCTGGATGCCGTCGGCCACCTTCTGCATCAGGATGTCCTCAAAGGCCCGGCGGCCGGCCTCCTCCCGCTCGGCGATGAGCTTGGCCTTCACGTCCTTCTTCAGCTCCGCCAGGGTGTCAAACTCGGACACGTCCTTGGCGAACTCGTCGTCCAGGGCGGGCACCTCCTTGACCTTGACGGAGTTGACCTTCACGTGGAAGACCACGGACTTGCCGGCCAGATCGGCGTGGTAGTCCTCGGGGAAGGTGATGTTGATATCCCGCTCCTCGCCGATCTCCATGCCGATGACCTGGTCCTCGAAGCCGGGGACGAAGCTGCCGGAGCCGATCTCCAGATCAAAGCTGTCGCCCTTACCGCCGTCGAAGGGCACGCCCTCCAGGAAGCCCTCGAAGTCGATGTTGGCCACGTCGCCCTTCTTGACCTTGCGCTCCACGCTGACCAGACGGCCGTTGCGCTCGGCCATCTCCTTCAGGCGGGCGTTGACGTCGGCGGCCATGACCTTCACCTCAGCCCTGGGGGCCTCCAGGCCCTTATACTGGCCCAGGGTCACCTCGGGATAAACGGCCACGGTGGCCTTGAAGGAGAAGCCCTCCTTGCCAACCTCCAGCAGCTCCACCTGGGGGTAGCCCACCACGTCCAGCTCCTGCTCCTTGACGGCGCCGGCATAGGCGTCGGGCAGGGCGATGTTGACCGCCTCCTCATAGAAGACGCCAACGCCGTACATGTTCTCAATCATCTTGCGGGGGGCCTTGCCGGGGCGGAAGCCGGGAATTCTGATACTGCCGCGCTGCTTTCTGTAGGCCTTCTCAACGGCAGCCTCAAAATCGTCCGCGCTTACCTCAACGGTCAGCGCAACCATGCTTTTTTCAAGTTTTTCAAAGCTTTTAACACTCATTTTCTATTTCCTCCGTTTACTATCGGCCTTTCACAGTCAGCCAGCATGTTATTGTACCATAGCAAGTTTTAAATTACCAGTGTTTTTTTCACTAATCCAATATTTTTTTCGGAATAAATCCCAGATAATCCGCCGCCACCAGGTGGTACGCCACGCCCTCCACGGTTCCCTCAATGGCCCGCTTATGGGAGGGGCCGTGGAGGTGCCCGTAGAAGCAGCGCTCCACGCCGTACTCCTCCAGCTTCCGGATGATCTCCGGGCAGCGGTAGCCGGTGTAGAGGGGCGGGTAGTGGAGGAAGGCCAGGATGGGCCTGCCCTCCGCGGCCTTCAAGGACGCCTCCAGGCGCCCCACCTCCCGGTTCAGCACCTTCTCGTTGTGGCCGGACTGCTCCTCCTCGTAGAACCACCCCCGGGTGCCGCACAGGGCGTACTCCCCGTAAAAGAAGCAGTTGTTGTGGAGAATCTCCAGCGAATCCAGGCCGTTTTCGGCGAAGAAGCGCCTCATTTTCGCGGCGGTGTTCCACCAGTAGTCGTGGTTCCCCTTGAGGATGATCTTCCTGCCCGGCAGGCGGTGGAGAAAGCGGAAGTCCTCCAGGCTCTCGGCAAAGCCGATGCCCCAGGAGGTGTCTCCGCACAGGACGGTGACGTCCTCCTCCCCCAGGCGTGAGAACGCCTCCTCCAGCCGCCGGACGTGGCCGGCCCAGCCGGGGCCGAAGACATCCATCGGCTTGTTGACAGACAGGGAGAGGTGGAGATCTCCGATTGCATAGAGGGACATAGGCGCTTCCCTTTCTACGCTCCGCGGCCCCGCGGGCGTTCTATCGTGTGATCCGGCGGCTACTTCAGGAACTCCAGGACGACCCGCTCCATGTTCTCCCGCTCCGTCACCTGGCCGAACCTGGGCGTCTTCCCCTTCAGGGCCGCCAGCCGGGCCGGCGCGGCCGTCCCGGTGACCGCCTCCATCTGGGCAATCCGTTCCACGCTGTCCTCCGCCGGCGTCTCGCCGATGGCGGAGAGCACGCTGTCGCAGAACTTGTAGGGGCTGGCGGTGGAGACGAAGATGGCCGGCGTCTTGTCGCCGGTCTCGTGGCGGTAGTCGGTGAGCACCTTCGCGGCCACGGCGGTGTGGGGGTCGATGAGATAGCCGTACTGGTAGAGCATCCCGATGGACGCCGCCGTCTCCTCCTCGCCGCAGAAGCCGCCGTAAAACAGCTCCTGGAGCCGCTCCTTCATCTCCCCGCCGATCTCATAGCGGCCCGTCCGGGCCAGCTGGTCCATGTAGGAGCGCACCAGCTCGTCGTCCCCGCCGCTCAGATCGAAGATCAGCCGCTCCAAGTTGCTGGAGATCAGGATGTCCATGGAGGGTGACATGGTGGTGTGGAAGGGGCGGTTGCGGTCGTAGACGCCGGTGCGGATGAAGTCGGTGAGCACGTCGTTGCGGTTGGACGCGCAGATCAGCTTTCCCACCGGCAGGCCCATCCGCTTGGCGTAGTAGCAGGCCAGGATGTTGCCGAAGTTGCCCGTGGGCACACAGTAGTTCACCTTCTGGCCCAGCTTGATCTCCTTGGCATTGAGCAGATCGCAGTAGGCGGAGATATAGTAGACGATCTGGGGCAGAATCCGGCCCCAGTTGATGGAGTTGGCGGAGGAGAGGAAGCACCCCCGTCCCGCCAGCTCCTCCCGGATGGCGGGGTCGGAGAAGATGCGCTTGACGCCGTTCTGGGCGTCGTCAAAGTTGCCCTTCACGGCGCAGACGCCCACGTTGCCCCCCCCCTGGGTGACCATCTGCAGCTTCTGGATCTCGCTGACGCCCTTCTCCGGGTAGAACACCAGGATTTTCGTCTGGTCCACGTCGGCAAAGCCCTCCATGGCGGCCTTGCCGGTGTCCCCGGAGGTGGCCACCAGGATGCAGGCCGCCTTCTCCTCCCCGGTGATCCGCAGGCTGGCGGAAATCAGCTGGGGCAGCATCTGGAGCGCCATGTCCTTGAAGGCGCTGGTGGGACCGTGCCACAGCTCCAGGCACCAGGTGTTCCCGTCCATCCGGTGCAGCGGCGCCACGTCCGGGTGGTCGAACTTCTCCGGGCCGTAGGCCCTGGCCGCGAAGATGTTGAGCTCCTCGGGCCGGAAGTGCTCCACGTATTTGCCCATAATGTAGGCCGCCCGGCGCTGGTAGCTCAGGCCGCAGAGGGTGTTCAGATCCAGGGAGCCCAGCGTGGGAAAGTGGACCGGGGTGAACAGTCCGCCGTCCCGGCTCAGGCCCATCTTGATGGCCTCCGCCGCGCTCAGGCGCAGGGTCTTGTCTCTCGTACTCAAATACTGCATAACGGTTCCTCCATCTGATCCTTTTTGTGAAAAGGAAACGGGTTCGCATACTCTAAACAAAAGCGCCGCTGAGATAACAAATCCGGCGCTGCCCGCCGCTGTCCCATACCTCCGCCACGTCGAAGCGGCAGGGGCAGTCCAGCTCCTTTTCCGCCAAGTAATATCCGGCGGCGGCGCGCAGGCGGCGCTGCTTGGCGGGTGTCACGGACTCCCGCGCGGCGGCGATGGCACCCGGGGAGCGGGTCTTCACCTCCACGAAGCACAAAACGCCCTCCGGGGAGCGGGCAATCAGATCCACCTCTCCCCAGCGGCAGCGGTACCGGCGCTCCAGCACACGGAAGCCCCGCCGCTCCAGGGCCGCCGCCACGGCGGCCTCCCCCCGCTCGCCCAGCGCCCCGCGCTCATCCACGGCGGGATGCCTCCCACTTGCGCAGAAAGCTTTTGCGGTGGATGGGGCTGGGGCCGTACTGGTCCAGCATCTCATAGTGGAGCCTGGTGCCGTAGCCCTTGTGCTTGTCGAAGCGATACTGGGGGTACTGCTCCGACATGGCCTCCATGTGCCGGTCCCGGCTGACCTTGGCCAGGATGGAGGCCGCCGCGATGGACGCGCTGCGCCCGTCGCCCCTGACCACCGTCTCATGGGGGAGCGTGATGGCGCAGCGGGTGCCGTGGTCCCGGTTCCCGTCAATGAGGGCGAAGTCCGCCGCCGGGTCCAGCCGGCCGATGGCCAGCTCCATGGCCTTCATCCGGGCGTTGAGAATGTCCAGCTCGTCGATCTCCTCCGGCCCCACGGCCGCCACGGCCCAGGCCGCGGCTTGCGCGCAGATCAGATCAAAGAGCTGGTCCCGCCGCCTGGGCGTCACCTTTTTTGAGTCGTTGAGGCCGGGCAGCTCCAGTCCGAAGGGCAGAATCACCGCCCCGGCGTACACCGGCCCGGCCAGGGGCCCGGCCCCCGCCTCGTCACAGCCGCAGACCAGGGCGTATCCCCGGTCCAGGGCCGTCTGTTCAAGCTCCCACAGGGAGCCCGCCGTCATCTTATCCATTGTCCAGCTCCTCCGGCAGCTCCAGGGTGAAGCGGCCCAGCCGGCCTCCCCGGAACTCGTCGAGCAGGATCCGGGCCATGCGCTCGGTGTCCACCTCGCCGCCCCGGACCACGAAGCCCCGTCTGCGCCCCGCCTTCACCAGCAGGTCCCAGCCGGAGTCCCCCTCCTCTGCCGCCGTTTGATAGCGCTCCAGCAGCGCCTGGGGATAGTTCCGGCCCAGGTAGCCGATCAGGTGGCAGGCCAGCTCCTCCAGGTCCATGACCTCGTCCCGCACCGCGCCGGTGCAGGCCAGCCGGATGCCCACCGACCGGTCCTCAAACCTGGGCCACAGCATCCCCGGGGTGTCCAGCAGCTCCAAGCTCTGGTCCACGGGGACCCACTGCTTGCCCCGGGTGACGCCGGGGCGGTCCTCCGCCTTGGCGGTCTTCCGCCGGGCCACCTGATTGATGAAGGTGGACTTGCCCACATTGGGGATGCCCAGGATCATCACCCGCACCATCCGCCCCGTCTGGCCCTTCGCCGCGTAGGCGGCCAGCTTGTCCGCGAGGAGCCCCCGCACGGCGGCGGGAAACTGCCGGGTCCCCTGGCCGGTCCTGGCGTTGGTCTCCAGCACCGCGAAGCCCCGGCCCCGGAAGTAATCCCTCCACTGCCGCGTCCCGGCGGGGTCCGCCAGGTCCACCCGGTTGAGGACCATCAGGCGGGGCTTGCCCGCCGTCAGCTCCTCCACGTCCGGGTTCCGGCTGGACGAGGGGATACGGGCGTCCAGAATCTCGCACACCGCGTCCATGTGCCCCAGCTGCTCCTGGATCATCCGCCGGGTCTTGGCCATGTGGCCGGGGTACCATTGAATGTTCATCTGGCTGCCCTGTTCCATACGCTCCTCCGTCCGTCAGCGAACCACGCCCACGCGGCTCCAGTCGCTCTTATCGGTATCCGGCGTCCGGCCGGGCATCAGCAGGAACACGGCCTTCCCCTGGAGGTACCCCCGCTTCACCGGCCCCAGCTTGGGACTGCGGCTGTCGGTGCTGTGGTTGCGGTTGTCCCCCATGACCAGCACCTCGTCCTCCGCCAGGGTCAGGGGGAAGACGGTGCCGTCGGTGGTGTAGGTGGGCTCCTTGATGTAGGGCTCGTCCAGCTCCTGGCCGTCCACATAGACCGTGCCGGTGCTGAAGTCGATGTCCACGGTCTGGCCTCCCACGGCGATGATCCGCTTGACCAGCGTGTCGCTGAGCTCGGCGTTGTAGTCGTTGATGACCACCACGTCCCCGGCCTTGAAGTCGCAGTAGGCGGCGTTGAGCACCAGCAGCCGGTCGCCGGTGTAGAGCGTATCCTGCATGGACGGGCCGCTGACGCCGATGAGCCGCACGGCGAAGGTGAACAGCAGCACCACGCTCACCACCGCCGTGATGAGGGCCTGGGCCCAGCAGTAGATCATCCCCTCCAGGGTCTCCGGCTCCTTCTCCTCCTCCGGCTCCTGTCCGGCGGGAGCGGCGTCCTCCCGCTCCGCCTCCAGGGCGCCCTCCTGCTCCCGGGTCAGCTCCTTATTTTCCTCTGCCATAGCAGCACACTCCTCAACTTATGATATTCTAAGCATATAGCATAGCACAATCGGGGCGGAATTACAACTGCGAAGTGCACAGTTTCCGTCCGCCACCCCCGGTCCGGGTTTGTGACGGCCGTCTATCGGAGGACTTTCCGCCGCATAAGAGAGCCGGGAAACGGATGTTTCCCGGCTCCTCCGCTATTTTTTCACTTTGCCGTACAGCCAGCAGGCCAGAAAGCTTATCCCCCAGAAGACCACGAAGTAGACGGCAAAATTCCGCGCCAGCTGCACCCAGATGGGCGGCGGAACTGCGCCGGAATACCGCACACCCCCGCGAAAGAAGGAGATCGCCGTCAGCACGGCGGCAATCAGCGCCGCGCGCCCCACCGTCAATTTCTTCATGCCTGTTTCTCCTCCCGTATGATTACCCTGGGCGGCTGGGCCACCACGGTGGCCCCCGGCGGCACGTCGGTGCTGACGGCCGCGCCCGCGCCGATCCGGGCCCCCGGCCCCACCTGGATGTCCCCCACCAGCACCGCGCCGGCCCCGATGAGACAGCCCTCCCCAATCCGGGGGGCCCTGCCGTTCACCTCGCCGATGGTGACGTTCTGGTAGATACGGCACCCGGGACCGATGGAGGCGTACCGGGAGATGTAGATGCCGTGGAGGCCGTGGGGAAGCGAGGGAATCCCCTCAATCCTGGCCCCCCGGCCGATGTACCCGCCCCGCCTGTGGGCCATGCGGTTGAGGAAAAACGTCAGCACATCCGCCCACAGCTTACTGCTTGTCCGCTCCCGGCGGCGGAAGAGCCGCCAGAAGCGCCCCAGGTTGTTGCCCAGGGAGTAGTCCATGATTCGCTCACGAAGGTTTGCCATTGTGTTTCTCCACACGCAAAGCGCAGCTTTGCGCAACAAGTTCTTTTGGGTTCTTTTTCCGTGCAGTGACCGCGCAGCGGGCACCAGCAGCCCAAGCCGCCAAGGGCGGCGAGTGGTTTCAGGAAAACGAACAGAGCCCCTTATCCACCATCTTTTGCAGCGAAAGCAGGATCCCCAGCTTGGCGTGGTGCCAGGTGAGGCCCCCCTGGAAGTAGACCGCGTAGGGCGGGCGGATGGGCCCGTCGGCGCTGAGCTCGATGCTGCTGCCCTGGACGAAGGCCCCCGCCGCCATGATGACCTGGCTGTCATAGCCGGGCATGTCCCCGGGCACCGGGGTGGCGAAGCTGTCCACCGGGGCCGCCGCCTGGATGCCCTCGCAGAAGGCGCACATGGCCGCCTCGCTGCCCAGCTCCACCGCCTGGATGATGTCGCTGCGGGGCGCCGCGGCGCCGGGGATGCACCGGAAGCCCAACCCCTCGTAGAGATTGGCGGCGAAGATCGCCCCCTTCAGCGCGCCGGCCACCACCGTGGGCGACAGGAAGAACCCCTGGTAGAAGGCCGGCAGGATGCCCAGGTTGGCGCCCACCTCCTGGCCCAGACCCGGCGCCGAGAGCCGGTAGGCGCACCGGTCCACGCAGGACCTTGTCCCGCAGATGTACCCGCCGATGGGCGCCAGACCCCCGCCGGGATTCTTGATGAGGCTCCCCACCACCATGTCCGCCCCCACGTCCGAGGGCTCAATAGTCTCCACAAACTCCCCGTAGCAGTTGTCCACCATCACCGTCACGCCCGGCTTGACGGATTTGCAGAAAGCAATCAGCTCCCCGATCTGCCCCACGGAGAAGGAGGGCCGGGTGGCGTACCCCTTGCTGCGCTGGATGGTGATGAGCCGGGTCTTCGGGCCGATGGCGGCGCGGATGGCGTCATAGTCAAAGCTGCCGTCCGGCTTCAGATCCGCCTGCCGGTAGCGCACCCCATACTCCGCCAGGGAGCAGGGGCTGGGCCGGATGCCGATGACCTCCTGCAGCGTGTCGTAGGGCGCGCCCACGGGGGAGAGCAGCTCGTCCCCGGGCAGGAGATTGGCGGAGAGCGCCACCGACAGCGCGTGGGTGCCGCAGGTGATCTGGGGCCGGACCAGGGCTGCCTCGGTGTGGAACACATCCGCGTAGACCCGCTCCAGCCGCTCCCGGCCGTCGTCGTCATAGCCGTAGCCGGTGGTGGCGGCAAAGTGGTTGGCGCCGATCCGGTTTTTCTGCATGGCGGCGAGCACCTTGGCCTGGTTGTACTCCGCCGTCTGATCGATCCCCCGGAACCGCTGCGCCAGATCCGCCAGCACCGCCTCCCCGCGCTCCCAGACCGCCCGGCGCAGGCCCAGCTGCTCATACATCTGGAAAAGCTCCATCACCTGGCCTCGGCGTACAGGGCGACGATGTTGCGCAAAATGGCCACTGCGCTGTCCATGCCCTCCACGGAGATGCACTCATAGGGCCCGTGGAAATTGAAGCCGCCGGTCCCCAGATTGGGACAGGGCAGGCCCATGTAGCTCAGCCGCGCGCCGTCGGTGCCGCCCCGGATGGGGTTGGTGAAGGACTCCACGCCGGCCAGCCGCGCGGCCTCCCGGGCGTTGTCAATCAGGTGCATGCAGTCCTTGAGCTGCCCCGCCATGTTGTGGTAGCTGTCCCGCAGCTCCAGCTGGATCTGCGCCTTGGGGTGGGCGGAGCGGACATCCTGGACCGCCTGCTCCAGCCGGGCCTTCCTGGCCTGGAACCTGTCCATGTCGTGGTCGCGGATAATGTAGCTCATGACAGCGGAGGCGGGGTCGCCGTTCAGGCCCTCCAGGTGGAAGAAGCCCTCGTAGCCCTCGGTGCGGGCGGGGATCTCCTCCGGGGGCAGCTTGGCGTTCAGCTCCGCGGCGATAAGCAGGGCGTTCTCCATGGCGTCCTTGGCGGAGCCGGGGTGGACGGACACGCCGGTGATCTCAATGCGGGCTCCGGCGGCGTTGAAGTTCTCGTACTCGATGCCGCCCTCCAGATCGCCGTCGGCGGTGTAGGCGTACTTTGCGCCGAATCCGGCCACGTCGAAGTGGTCGGCGCCCTCGCCGATCTCCTCGTCCGGGGTGAAGGCCACGCAGATTTTGCCGTGGGGCAGCTTCCGGTCCACGATCTCCTCGCACATGGTCATGATCTCGGCGATGCCCGCCTTGTCGTCGGCTCCCAGCAGGGTGGAGCCGTCGGCGGTGATGAGGGTCCGGCCCCGCATCCGCTCCAGCACCGGGAAGTCGGACACCCGCAGCACCCGGCCCTCCTTGGGCAGATGAATGTCGCCGCCGTCATAGTTGGGGTGTACAATGGGGTTCACGTCCTTGCCGGAGAAGGCGGGGGCCGTGTCCATGTGGGCGATGAAGCCGATGGCCGGGGCGCCCTCGCAGCCGGGGGCGGCGGGCAGGACGCCGGTGACAACGCCGAACTCGCTGATCTTCACGTCCTGAAGGCCGATCTCCTTCATCTCGCCCTCCAGCTGCCGGGCCAGATCCCACTGGCAGGCGGTGCTGGGGGAGGTGCCGGTGCCGTCGGCGGACTCCGTGTAAACCTTTACATAGTTGAGCAGTCTCTCATGTGCTCGCATATTGTTTCTCCTTTATTTATTATATCCCTATTCTATCTAATCTGTTCAGTACTCGATTCCCTCCCGGGCGGAGACCCCCTGCTGGAAGGGGTGCTTGACCAGCTTCATCTCGGTCAGGTAGTCCGCCCGCTCCGCCAGGGCGGCGGACGGATTGCGGCCTGTCATGACCACCTCCAGGCCCTCCGGCCGTCCCTCCAGCAGCTCCAGCAGGCGGCCCTCCTCAATCATGCCCGTGGTGCAGGCGCTCATTGCCTCGTCCAGCACCAGCAGATCGAAGCCCCCTGCCCGGCGAAACGCCTCCTCCAGCAGGCCGGAGTAGTAGGCCCTCGCCTCCCCCTTCTCCTCCTCGCTCAAGGTCCAGCTGAAGCCGAAGGAGCGGGTCTGGGGGACCACCTCGATCCCCGGCACATGCTCCAGGGCGGTGAACTCGGAGCTCCTGCCGTCCTTGAAAAACTGGAGCAGCAGCACCCTCCGTCCGCTGCCCGCGCAGCGCAGCGCCAGCCCCAGGGCGGCGGTGGTCTTCCCCTTCCCGTCGCCGCAGTAGATGTGAACGCGTCCAGGCGTCATAAGCCGGATCCTCCTTTATCCTGATGCCGCCCGCCCGGAGAGAACCGGGCGGGGCGGCTGTTATCCGTTCTTTTCCAGCAGTCCGTGCTTGACATCCCACAGCTTCTGGGACAGATCCACATAGTACTTGTGGGGGTTGTCAAAGCGCTTGACCTCCTCCCATAGGGTGTCCACCTGCTCCAAACAGTATTCCCGGATCTGAGGCAAGGACGGCAGCTCGTACACCAGCCGCCCGCCCTTGAACACCGGCACCTGCAGCTCCTTGGCGGTGAAGTCGTAGACCTCCTTCTTCTTCCACGTGGCGTCCGGGTCGAAGATGACCAGGGAGCTGCTATCATCCACCGTCTCGTCGTAGACGGTCATGTAATCCGCAATGGCCTTGCCGGTGTCGTTGCCGTAGAAGCGGTAGAGCTTCTTGTAGTGGGGCGTGGTGATCTTGGTCACGTTCTCGCTGATTTTAATCTTGGGGATGATGTTCCCCGCCGCATCCTCCACCGCGGCCAGCTTGTACACCCCGCCGAATACCGGCTCGCTGCGGGCGGTGATCATCCGCTCGCCCACGCCGAAGCAGTCAATCTTCGCCCCCTGGCGCAGCAGATCCGCGATCAGGTTCTCATCCAGGGAGTTGGACGCGGAGATGGTGCAGGTCTCCCAGCCCGCCGCGTCCAGCATCTTCCGGGCCTCCTTGGTCAGATAGGCGATGTCCCCGCTGTCCAAGCGGATGCCGCACTTGGTGATGCCCTGGGGCCGGAGCACCTCGTTGAAGGCGCGGATGGCGTCGGGCACGCCGCTTTTCAGCGTGTTGTAGGTGTCCACCAGCAGCACCGCGTTGGTGGGATAGATCTCGCAGTAGGTCCTGAACGCCTCGTACTGGCTGTCAAACATCTGGACCCAGGAGTGGGCCATGGTTCCGGCGGCGGGCACGCCGTAGATCTGGTCGGTGGCGGCGCAGGCGGTGCCGTGGACGCCGCCGATATAGGCGGCCCTGGCGCCCTCTATGGCCCCGCCCACGCCCTGGGCCCGGCGGGAGCCGAACTCCAGAACCGTGCGCCCCTGGGCGGCCCGGACCACCCGGTTGGCCTTGGTGGCCACGAGGGACTGGTGATTGACGCACAGAAGGGCAAAGGTCTCAATCAGCTGAGCCTGGCCGGCCGGCGCGCGGACCGTCACCAGCGGCTCGCCGGGGAACACGGGCGTCCCCTCCGGCACGGCCCACACGTCCCCGGTGAACCGGAAACGGCGCAGGTAATCCAGGAAGTCCTCCTGGAACAGGTTCTTGCCGCGCAGGTAGGCGATGTCGTCCTCGTCGAAGTGTAGGTCCCGGATGTAGTCCACCAGCTGCTCCAGCCCCGCCGCGATGGCAAAGCCTCCCCCGTCGGGCACCCGGCGGAAGAATACATCGAAGTAGGTAATCCGCTCCTGCATCCCCGTGCGGAAGTAGCCGTTGGCCATGGTCATCTCGTAGAAGTCAAACAGCATGGACAGGTTCAGTTTCTCCTTGCGCTCCATAATGAACGTCCTCGGTTTCTTTTATAATGGGCACACCGGTGCGCGCCTTTCCTTCAGTATACTCATTTTTCCAGATTTTGCAACGGGGAAATGGGATTTCCGCAGGTTTTTTCCCGGCGGGGGCGCGCCCGCCCCCTCATGTCTCCTCCATGGTGACGAAGCCCTTGTTGTAGGACGCGAACGCCCTCTGGTCCGCCACCACGTAGCCTCTCTCCGTCCGCCGGAGGACCCCCTTGGCGCACAGGCCCCGCAGCGTGCGCAGAAGATGGCGGTAGCTGACACCCAGGAGTTCCGACACCTGGGTCAGATTGTCGCTCCACTCCCCCTCCGTTCCGTTCATGGCGATGTAGGAGCACAGCCGGGCCTCCACCGGATAGAGGATGTTGTTGAATACGTTGCGGTCCTTCGCCATCGACCGGGCAAAGGACCGGCAGGTACGGCGGAGGTATTCGTTGCACCCCAGCAGAATCTCCCGGTTGACATCCAGGGGCAGGGCGATCCCCCGGACGGGCGTGATGGCCCGGCAGGAGGCATGGTAAATCCCATCCCCCATAAACAGCTCCATGTCGCACAGCACCCCATAGCCGTCCCACAGGTTCAGAATCAGGTTCTCGCCAGTATCCGCCGTCATAAAAATCTTCGCCCTGCCCTCCAGGAGAAAGAAGATCCACTCCACCGGCTGCCCGTCCAGGCAGAGAATCTCGCCGGCGTCAAATTCCAGTACATACGGGTTCACCAGCCGCTCAACGGGAAGTCCATATTTGTTCAATCCGTTCAATAGCTCCTGCGCTGCCGCTCTCCGGCGCATAGGCCCCGCCTCCTTTCCTGCCTGTTATAGTCGACGCACTTGAAAATCGGTAAAGATCGGCGGTCAAAATGATACGGGGCGGCGTTGTCGTCTTTGGCGGGCGTCAGCCCGCCTACATCCTCCGCCTTGCCCCGCGTCATTTTTCCTCCCCTCCTTTTTACCTCTTCTCAAGTGCGTCGACTATATTCTACCACAGATTTTCTCCCAACGGTATGACAAATGTCCTCACCTCCCCCGCCCGGCCCCCGGTATAATAGGGGCACCAAAGAGAAAAAGGAGGCGTCCTTCTATGAAAACCACGGCACTTACCGACATCATCCGTTCCGCTGCGGGGCGGTGGCAGCGCAGCCGCGCCGCCTCCCGGCGCCGCGCAGCGGAGCTGGAGCGCCAGCGCATTGAGCGGATCCGGCAGAGGCCCCTTCAGACCCAGCAGGCCGTACATATGGACAGACGGCCCGCCGGCAGCATCATATGCCCCCTCTGCCGGACAGAGCAGCGCTCTGACAGGGCGCTGTGCTGGCAGTGCGGCGCAAGGTTCCTGTTTGGCGATGAGACCTGACCGTCCAAAAAAGCCCGCCGCAGCCCGAGTTTTCGCCGAAGGCGAACATAAATTTTAATCACTTTTTCGGCGGCGTATACGTCGAAAAAGTACTTTGCGGGCCGAACCCCGCCCAGCCCCCTTTCTCAAAAAAGTGGCGCTGCCGCTTTTTTGAAACACAGAAGTCCCCCTGCCGGTTCCGGCAGGGGGACTCATCATAGAGGAGCAGCTTTTCTATCATTGCAGGCGCACCGCGCCGCTCACTTTTCCGGCCTGTCCCCATCCTCCCGGGGAAGGATCAGGTTGAGCGTCACGGCCACGACAGCGGCGCCCACAGGTGCGAAGGAGCCAAAGGCGTTGACCACCCAGCTGGGGAGTCCCTCCAGACAGCCGGGCGCCATGGTGATTCCGATGCCCAGGGCGGCGGCCAGACCGACGATGGTGCGGCTGCGCATGGTGAAGGGCCCGGACTCAAAGACCATGTTCACGCCCGTCATGGCGATGATGGAGAACACGGAGATCGTGGCTCCGCCCAGCACCGCGTTGGGAATGGTGGTCAGCAGGGCGGACACCTTGGGGACAAAGCCGGCCGCCGCCAGCACTGCGGCCGCGAAGGTGAAGACCATGCGGTTGATCACTTTGTTGAGGGTGACAATCCCCACGTTCTGGCTGTAGGAGCAGGTGCTCAGACCGCCGAACAGCGCGCCGAGAATGGAGGCGACGCCGGTGGAGATGATGCCGCCCTGGAGCTCCTGATCCGTGGGCATTCTGTCCAGAGCGCCCTTGGTGGTGGAGCTGATGTCGCCGATGGTCTGGAGCGAGTTGGCCAGATAGAGGATGCACATGGCCAGAATCGCGGAGAAGTTGAACTCCAGCCCAAAGGATTTGACGGGAGCCGCGATGGCAAACCAGCCCGCGGTCCCCACGGCCTCAAAGCTGACCATACCCAGTGCCAGCGCCAGGACGTAGCCCCCGGCCAGCCCCCACAGCACAGCGCCCAGCTTCAAGATGCCCTTGCCGAAGTTCTGGAGCGCCAGCACCAGGGCAAAGGTGAACAGCGCCACGCCCCAGTTTTTGGGGGATCCGTACTCCGGACTGCCCGCGCCGCCGGCCATGTACTTGACCGCCACCGGGTAGAGGTTCAGCCCCACGGCGATGATCACCGTGCCGGTGACCAAGGGCGGGAAGAGCCTGCGGATGGGCTTGATGCACAGGCCGAAGACAATCGCCACCAGGCCCGCGATGATCTGGGAGCCCAGAATCTCCGGCAGGGTGAAGGTCCTGCTCATGAGCGTGGGAATCGTGAAGCCCACGCCCATGATGACGGGCAGTGCGGAGCCCACGTAGCGGGTGACGGGAAAGAGCATGATCAGGGTGGAGAAGGCGGTCATCAGCAGCGCCATCTGCACCAGGAGCGTTGTGGTCTCCCCGTCCAGCTGACAGTTTTTCGACACCATCAGGGCGGGACCCACCGTGCTCACCACGGCGGCCACCACATGCTGCATCCCCAGCGGGAGCACCTGGCCGAAGCTCACGCTGCCCCGCCACTGGAAAAGCCCCGCGTCCGGCGCGCCGCGCCTATGCTGCTGTTTTGTCATCATAACCTTGCCTTTCTGCTGCGTGGCAGCGTGACGGACCGTCCTGCGCGCCGGAGGCGCGGCACTGCGGAAGATGGGAGAAGGTTACTCGGCCGCGCCCTGCATCTGGAGCGCCCGCTCCTCCATCTCCTTCCGGTCCTCATCGGTCCGGGGGAGGATGATGTTCAGCAGCAGCGCCACGATGGCGGTGCCGGAGATGCCGGTGAAGATGGTCAGAACGGTCTCAGGCAGGAAGGAGAGGAACTCCATCCCGAAGTAGCCGCCGATACCCACGGCACAGGCCAGGGAGACGATGGTGAAGTTGCGCTTGGTCAGGCTGCCCATGCCGATGACCCGGATGCCGCTGGACATGATGGTGCCGAAGGCCACCACCAGCACGCCGCCCAGGACGCAGTCGGGGATCAGGGCGAGGATCTGGGCGAACTTGGGGAAGAAGGCCAGGGCGCCGAAGATGATGGAGCCCAGGGCCGTCACATAGCGGCTGGCGCAGCCGGACATGGCGATGACGCCGGCGTTCTGGGTGGCGGAGCAGACGGGCATACCGTTGAAGAAGCAGGCGATGACGGAGCCCAGGGCGTCGCCGCGGATGGTCTTGACCAGCTCGTCGGTCGTCGGGGGGCGGTCCTCGGCGTTGGCTACGATGCTGGTAGTGTCACCGATGTTCTCCATCACCGTGGCGATGTGGACCACGCAGATGGTCAGGATGCCGCCGATGGGGAAGCTGATGCCCCAGTGCAGGGGCATGGGAACGGAAACCCAGCTGGCGGTGGCCATGGAGCTGAAGTCCACCATGCCCAGCACCACACACAGGATGTAGCCGATAACCATGGACAGGAGCACGGCCAGTGACTGGATGAAGCCCTTGGCAAAGTTGTCAATGAGGACGCACACCACGGCGCAGAAGACGGCCACGCCAAAGAGCTTGGGCACGTCCTCGCCGCCGGGGTTGTAGGCAACCATCTTGCCGAAGGCGGTGGTGATGAGGGTCATGCCCACGGCCAGCACCACGCTGCCGGTGACGGCGGGGGTGAAGTAGCGGTGGAGGTACTTCACGGCCAAGGGCCCTAAAAAGAACATGACCACGCTGCCCACCATGGCCGCGCCGAAGGCGCCGCCCAGGCCGATGTCCGGGTTATTGGCCATGATGACCATAGGGGTGATGAGGGTGTAGCTGCCGGCGGTGATGATGGGCAGTTTGGAGCCGATGGGCAGCTTGCCCAGGCCCAGGGACTGGATCAGGCTGGCAATGGCGCAGCAGAGCATGCCGCACTGGATGATCAGCGCCCTGCCGTCCACGTCCAGCCCCGCGCCGGAGGCCAGCATGGTGCTGCCGGCGATGGTGCCGGTAAAGATGGTGAACACATGCTGCATTGCCAGCAAAATCCCTTTGTTCATTGGTACGCGGTCATTGATGCCGTATGTCATTTTCACGGTTAATCTCCCTCTGCTGTGACGTTGCCGCCAAAGCCACAGCTATGAATTTGTTTTTTTCCTCCGCGCTGGCGCGGAGCGGCAGAAAATCCACAAAGTTGCCGGGACGGACCCATATGGTCCTGCTTGTTGCGGTCTCTCCGGGCGGTGAGAGGGCCGCTCAGCCCCATTCCTCGGGCGGCCGCAGAAGCGGCCCAGCGCTGTTTTGGTTATCCTTCCTTCCTCTCATCGCTCAGATCCGCGTACTTCATCACGCGGGCCAGCTTTGCCACCTTCTTTCCTAAGATTTTCACGTTTTCCATGCCGGCTTCGTCGTTCATCTCGCCGGATCCATCGCCGGGATTCCATAGGGCGGGACCGGTGTACATGCCGGATCCGCCATTACAGACGGTAATACCCTGTGTATAGTAGAAGTTGAGGATGGAGTTCAGGGTGGACTCCTGTCCGCCGTTACGGGTGCCGCCCACCGCGATGGCCGCGCCCACCTTATGGGTGAAGAAATCCGGGTCCTTGATCGACAGCATCCAGGCGGAGCGGAAGCGGTCAAAAAAGGTGGTCAGCTGGGCGGTAATGTTCATCTCGTAGACCGGGGAGGCGATGATCAGCCCGTCCGCCTGGTAGACCTTGTCGTAGAGCTCGGTCATGTCGTCCTTGAAGACGGTGCACCGGTCGGACTGGTCCCGCAGGCACTTGTTGCAGTGGATGCAGAAGTTCATCTTCCTGGCCCGCAGCTCCACCAGCTCCACCTCAATGTCGTCCCCCGCGCTCTTGGCGGCCTCCAGGGCCGCCTGGAGGGCAACGTAGCTGGACTTCCGGCGGGGACTGCCGCAGATTCCCAAAATCTTTACCATGATGTAGCTCCTTTCAGTTCGGTATCCATACTTTTCTTGAAAGAAAAGTATCAAAAGAACTTTTGCCGCAAAGCATCCGCTTTGCTTTTTTCAATCGCCGCAGAACAGGGCGCACTGCCCGTCCGGCAGGACGGCACTCTGAATAGCAGCCTTTCTGCGTTACCGGGCGGCCAGTCCTGGTCAATCACCGCAGAACGGAGCGCATTGCCCGTCCGGCAGGACCCTTTTTCTGCCTGCGCATGGGTTCGTTACCGGGCGGCCAGTCCTGGTCAATTGCCGCAGAACGGGGCGCATTGCCCGTCCGGCAGGACCCAGGCGTGGCCCTCCATGCGGTTGTGAATGCCGCTGCGGCGGCACAGCTCCTCCGCGGCCCGCTGGGCGCTGCGCAGGGTGGACATCTCGTCGGCCACGGTGAACTCCCCGTCCTCCAGGAGGAACCGGCCGTCCACGGCCACGCTCTCAATGTTCTCCATGGAGGAGGAGTAGACCAGGGTGGATACCGGGTTGTGGAGGGGAATGGCCTTGGGATTCCGGTAGGGGTTGAAGATGACGAAGTCCGCCTTCTTCCCCACCTCCAGGGAGCCGATCTCCTTCTCCAGGCCGATGGACCGGGCGCCGTCGATGGTGGCCATTTCCAGCACCTTCTCAGCCGTGATGGAGACGGGATCCCTGGTAGCCACCTTCTGGAGCAGGGCCGTAGTCTTGATGAGCTCCACCATGTCCTGACCGTTGTTGCTGGCCGCGCCGTCCACGCCCAGGCCCACGGTGACGCCCGCACGGAGCATCTGGGGGATGGGCGCAACGCCGGAGGAGAGGTACATGTTGCTGACCGGATTGTGGGAAACCTTCAGATCGCACTCCCTGCTGCGCTGGATGTCCTTCTCCGTGAGGTAGACGCAGTGGACCATCAGCACGTTGGGGCCCAGGATGCCCAGCTTCTCCAGGCAGTCCGTACCGGCGCAGCCGTGGAGGATCTCCGTGGACTGGCGGTCAAAGGGCGTCTCGGACACGTGGACCGTCAGGCCCGCGTGGTAGTGCTGCACCACGTCCCACAGCATCCGCAGGTTCTTCTCCGAGTTGGACCACAGGGCCGCAGGCGCGGCCCACACCTGGATGCGGCCGTCCTCGGTATTGTGGTAGCGGTCGAAGATGCGCACCAGATCCTTCTCGATCTGCTCCGTTTTCTGGGTGATGCCCGGGCACACGCCGAACTCCAGCCCCGTGTCCATGCAGCCCCGTCCGAAGATGGCCCGCAGCTTCAGATCCCGGAAGGCCCGCAGCACGCCGTCGGACAGGTTCTCCCGGGGATGGGGATACATATAGTCCAGCTGGGTGGTCATGCCGCTGCGGATCCCCTCCATGCAGCCCAGCATGGAGGCCCAGTAGCAGTCCTCCTCCGTCAGATGCTGGGCAGCGGGGAATGTCATGGTGGCCAGCCAGTCGCTGAGGACCATGTCGTCCCCCAGCCCCTTCAACAGAGTCTGAAAGAGGTGGTTGTGGGTATTGATGAAGCCGGGGAACACGATCTTGCCCTGGCAGTCCACTACCTTTTTGCAGTCCTGGCAACGCTCGCTGAGCTCCTCGCTGTCCCCCAGCGCGGCAATCCGCCCGTTCTCCACCGCCATCGCGCCGTTCCAGAGAATCCGGCGCCGGGGATCCACTGTGACCAGTATTGCGTTTTTCAGTAAAAGATCCATACAAGCCCTCCCAATCGAATAAAAACAGAAAGATGCCCAGCAACCTTTGAAAAAGGTTGCCAAACATCTTTCCTGTTTCCCTATTGATTCCTTCTATATATTACTATAGATTGTGAGGTTGTGTCAATAAAGAATGCTAGTGATCTAATGAATTTTAGAGTATTGCATAAATTTATCGTAAATTTTTGGTTTTTCTGCCGGGGGGCCTCGGCGGGCATGTTACATCTTGCTCTTGATGAACTCGATCCGCTTCTGGCACTCGTCCACCAGCGCCGTCTCGTCCACGCGGGTGGACCTGCCGTTCTGGACCACCATCTCGCCGTTCACAAACACCGTGTTCACGTCGTTGCCGTTGGCGTTGTACACCAGGGCGGAGTCCGGCTTGTGAACCGGGGCGATATGGGGCTTCTTCCAGTCAACCAGAATCAGATCCGCCTTCCGGCCGGCCTCCACCACGCCCAGCTGGTCCTCCATCCCCAGAGCCAGCGCGCCGCCGTGCGTCGCCATCTCCAGCACATCCCGGGGATAGAGAATCTGGGGATCCAGATTGTGAACCTTGTGGAGGCAGGCGGTATATTTCAGCGTACCCAGCATGTCCTGGGCGTTGTTGCTGCCCGGGCCGTCGGTGGCCAGCGCCACGGGAATGCCCATCTTCCGCATCTCCGGCACCCGGGCCACGCCGGAGGCCAGGTACATATTCGCCACCGGACAGTGGATCACCTGGGCACCCCGGGTCCGGACGGTCTCCAGCTCGCTGTCATTGAGCCAGACCGAGTGGACCAGCTGGGTGTCCTCGTCCAGAAGCCCCAGGCTGTCGAAGAGCTCCACGTTGCGCATCCCCTCGTACATCTTGGCGGTTTTCTCCACCACGTCCTCGTCCTCGGAGGTGTGGACCTGATACTTGAGCCCCAGCTTCCGGGCCAGCTCCTTGGTCGCCCGGAACAGCTCCGGCGAGACGGACCAGGAGTTGATGGGCCCCATGCTCAGCTGGAGACGGCCGTCCTTGCCGTGCCAGGCGTCATGCAGGCGGCGGATGTCCTCCAGAATCACCTCGTCCTTTTCCCGGAAGCGCTCGGTATAGACGATGTTGGCGAAGCAGCGGCACATGCTGCCGCGGATGCCCGCGTCGGCCATGGCCTGGAAGATCTTGTCGCCGTTGTTGAGGGAGGTATAGATGTAGTGCTGGTCGATGACGCCGGTGGCGCCGGTCTTCAGGTTCTCCAGGCTGGCGATGAGCCCGGCGTAGTAGAAGTCCTCCTCGCTCATCAACGCGGAGAAGGGCCAGATCTCCTCACTGAGCCACTGGTACAGGTGCTTGTCGTCCGCGAGTCCCCGCATAAAGGTCTGGAACATGTGGCTGTGGGCGTTGACCAGGCCCGGCAGCAGGATCTTGTCCCCGGCCTCCAGCACCGTTTCGGCCTCCCGCTCCAGCTCCTCCATCCGCTGCGCGCCGCCGCCCACCTCCCGGATGGTATCCCCCTCGATGAGGACATACCCGCCGCGGATAATATCGTAGCCGACATTCATGGTGACAATCCAAGGATTCTTTATTAGCGTCTTCATAAGCGCTTCCCCCTATCCTGATTGCGGCGGAACGGACGGGCGCGGCCGTCATTTCGCCAGAATCATATATTCATCATATTTCTATATGAATTAAGAAAACTATAGCATTTTTTTCTCCGCCGCGCAAGGGAAACGGCGAATACTGCGGATATTCTTCACTTCCTACGAAAGCAGACTCGGTTTTTTGTTGAAATTAACGTACAGTTTCCGGAAAAACCCATCCAAATTGTGCCATATCGGCTATTTGCACGGACTGGGAGGGGCGATCCCCGCGGCGGCGGCTCTTGACAGGGCGGCGTTTATATGCTACCTTGACGGCAGGCCGCCCTATGGCGGAACAAGGAAAGAGGAGGAAATTGATATGAACTCTATTGCGAACAAGCGGGTAATCTGGATCACGGAGACCGCCGTCATGACGGCCCTTCTCATCATTTTACAGACGGTGACCAAGGCCGCCGGGCAGTACGTCACCGGCTCCTGCGTCAACGCGGTGCTGGCCGTCTCCGTACTGGCCGCCGGGGTGTGGAGCGGGGTGGTCGTGGCACTGGTCTCCCCCTTCTTTGCCTTCCTGCTGGGCATCGGGCCCCAGCTGCTGCCCATCGTCCCCTCCATCGCGGTGGGGAATCTGGTATTCGTGCTGCTGCTGGCACTGCTGGCCGGCGGGAGGGACGTGCCGCTCTGGCGTTCGGGCGCGGCCTGTCTGGCGGCGGCCGCCGCCAAGTTCGGCGTGCTCTATCTGCTGGTGGTAAAGCTGCTGTGTACGGTTCTGCCTCTGAAGGAGCCCCAGATCGCTGCCTTTACCATCATGTTCTCCTATCCCCAGCTGGCCACCGCCCTCATTGGCGGCGGTATCGGCCTGCTGCTCTCGCCCATGCTCCGCAGGGCGCTGAAGCGGTAACAGCGAATACATGAAAAGCATCCGACGCGGCTTTCTGCCGCGCCGGATGCTTTTGTGTGTCAGATAGAGACGGCATCTCTTCCCGCCCGCCGGTCAGCTGATGCCCCGCTCGTCCGCCGCCTCAAAGTGGATATCGTCCGCCGTGATGGGGTTGAACTGAATTTTATCGGTGCCGCACGCCCGGGCCCACTCGTTGAACCGGGAGGCCACCTCCTCCTCGGTCATGTCCAGCAGGTCCTCCATGTCCGTGTCCTGCCAGAAAACAGCAATGGCGTTCAGCATCCCGCCCGCGCAGGCGTCCCGCTCCGCCACGGTGATGGCGGACTTGTCGGGGATATGGTAGGAGATGTCATAGTAGAGATCGCACCAGGCGGTGACAATACCGTCCTCCTCAATGGTGCGCTCCGGCAGGTTGGCGGCAAAGCCCGGGTCCTGCTCCGATCCCCCGGTGTGGAGGGCGCGGACCATCATGCCGTTCTCCGTGCCGGAGAGGCGGCAGGTGAGGTTGACAAACTGCTGCTCCAGGGGCTCCAGATCCACGGCGCAGTCGTCCCAGATCACGTCGCAGTTGATGCGGTTCCAGGCGTCCGCGTTCTCGTTGGCCCAGTCCAGCAGCTTCCGGTTGAACGCCTCCAGGGACAGGTCCCGGCAATCCGCCTTCCGATGGCTCAGATTGAGGACTCCGGGGTCCAACGGCCGGTCTTCGTCAGGATTCAGTGTTCGCAGATTCATCAGGGCGCCGTAGTCCTCCCGGGTGGCCTGGGGGAACTCCCGCTGCTCCTGGCTGTCCAGGCCGGCGCGCCAGGCGTCGGAGCTGGCTTGGCGGGACTCGTCCCACTGCGCCTTCTCCTCCTCCGTGGCGATGCGCAGGTTGGAGAGCTTGCCATCCTGGTAGACGGCGTACAGCTCCACGGCATCCTCGCTATAGGTGCTGTTCCCGGTGTGCTCCGTGATCCAGATGTGCTCCTGTTCGTCGTAGATCCCCCGGACCTCCCGGCCCTGGAACCACATGGTCAGGCCGTTGCCGTCCAGGTCCGGGTCGGAGAAGGTGTAGGTCAGGCCGAAGGCCGCGTAGGGGGACAGCAGCCGATCCCACTGCCCGGCGGACTCCCGGGAGGACTGGGCGTAGAGCTCCCTGTCAGGGTCCTCCCAGCCGTAGGGCGCGCCGCCCTCCACGGTCACCTCCAGGGCGCCGGTGCTGAGGCTCCGGGAGAGGGCGGCAAACTCCTCCTCCCCCACATCGCGCCCCAGCAGGGCCTTGACGCCCTTCTCCACGGCAGCGTGGGCCTGCTCATAGGCCCCAACGGTCAGCCTGGACGGGTCCAGAATGCGCAGGGTGTAGGTGTACTCCAAAAACATGGTGCGGCCGTCCTCTGTCCGGGTCCCCACCATATCGGAGAATTGCCGCGTCCGCCAGCGCTCCGCCGTCAGGGGCTCGTAGACGAACTGGAAATAGTCCTGGTACACGCCGCCTACGATCCCGGCCTGCCCGTACCGCTCAATCAGCTCCATATCCTCCGGAGTGTCCCGCTCCGCCCACAGCTTCTCCTGGTAGTCCGCCACGGTCATGTCCCGGCAGCCTTGGAACCAGAGCCCGGCCAGCCGGTCCAGCTCCTCCACGGTAAACGTGCCCTCCTCCACCTGGGGGTAGGGCCCTTTCTCCGCCGCCGAGGTGGCGAAGGCCGTGGCCACACAGCATACCAGTACCACCGCCGCCGCCAGGGCGGCAAGGGAGGTCTTCTTCAGTTTCATAATCGCTCGAATCCTTTCTTCAATGGCGTTTTTGCTGAACGCGCTGGCAAAGGGCCCCAGCCCGCTTTTACGCTCCTCCATGTCGATGAGCGCCATGGCGTAGTCCGGTCCGGCCCGCAGGCCGAACCGCCGGACCACCGCCTCGTCGCACCGCAGCTCCAGATCCCGGCCCGCCAGGGCCAGCATGAGCCACGCCAGTGGGTTGAACCAGTGGACGCAGGCGGCGGCGGTAAAGAGGAGCTTGGACGCGGCGTCAAACCGCTGGATATGGACAAACTCGTGCTCCAGCGCATAGGCCAGCCGCCCGGAATCGGTCCAATCCGTATTTTTAGGCAGTAAGATTACGGGACGGAATAGGCCGTAGGTCAGCGGGGCCTCGATCCGATCCCACTGCCGGAGGGCGATGGGACGCCGCAGCCGGTGGTCCGCCAGCCACCTCTCCGCCCACTCCCCCTCCGCGGGCAGCGCAGTACGGAACTCCCGGCAGCAGCGGACATAGGACACCAGGAAGTACAGGGCGCACACCGCCGCTCCAGCGATCCAGAGGACGCTCCACAGAGGGACCGCCGCCGCCCCGCTGGCGGCCGCCGGGTATGGCGTGTAAGCTGGTGCCAGGGCGGGAATCGCCGGAGGGGAAATCCCCCCGCCCACAGCGGCTTCCACGGTCCCGCTCTGTACCGGGGTCAGGTTGTAGACGCTCAGAGGGGATGGCAGGGAGAAGGGCACCAGCAGGCGCGCCGCCGCCAGGGTCCACAGGGCCGGGAAGGTCCCCTTGGGCAGGCGGTGCAGGGTCAGCCGGCGCAGCACCGCCACCGCCAGAATCAGCGCCCCGCCGGACAGGCTCATTTGCATCAATGTCATAAGGGTTTCCTCACTCCACTTCTCCGACGATCTCCCGCAGGCGGGCGATCTGCTCCGCCGTCAGCTTCTTTCGCCCCAGCAGGGAGGCGAACAGCTTGTCCGTGGACCCGTCAAAGAGCTTGCCCACCAGCTCGTCCGTCTCCGCGTGCTGCACCGCCTCCCGGGAGACTAGGGGGACGCAGAGAAAATTGGGCTCCCGGCGCTCAATGGCTCCCTTGGCAATGCAGCGCTTGATGAGGGTGTAGGTGGTGTTCCGGTTCCAGCCCACCCCCCCCGCCAGCACCTCGGCGATTCGCTTGGCGGTGGCCTCCCCTTCCCGCCAGAGGACCCCCATCACCTTCAGCTCGGAATCAAACAGTTTAGGTTCCATATGCGATGCTCCTTTCTCGACGACTGCAGTAGTCTATACCCGTATACTACCACAGTAGTCTCTCCTTGTCAAGAGCGGGATGAAAAATTTTCCGCCCAGCGCCGGAGGCATAAAAGGGCGGCCCGGTGCTTGATTGCACCGGGCCGTCCGTTTTGATGAATCACCCCTGCCGCGCCGCCAGGGCCGTATGGATGGCGTCTGCCGCCCGCTGGACAATCTCGCGGCTGGTGGCCAGGTTGAAGCGCATCCAGCGCTCCCCGCCGCCGCGGAACTGGCCGCCGTGGTTCAGCGCCAGCCTGCACTCCTGGGCGAAGAAGTCCTTCATCTCCTCCTCCTTCAGGTAGGCGCCGAAATCCACCCACATCAGGTATGTGCCCTCCAGGGGCGCCACCCGCAGCTGGGGCCAGCGCTCCAGCAGGCTGCCGCGCAGGAGCTGGTAGTTGCTGTAGATCACCTCGTTGACCTGGTCCATCCACTCCCCGCCGTGGAGGTAGGCGGCCTCCCCTGCCAGATAGCCGAAGGAGTTGCCCGAGGAGATGTGCAGGCGCTTGGTGAACTGGTCCCACTTCTCCCGCAGCTCAGCGCTGGGAATCACGGCCACGGCGGTCTGCAGGCCCGCCAGGTTGAAGCTCTTGCTGGGGGCGGTCAGCGTGACCACCCGCTCCCCCGACAGCGTCCCCAGCGGGATGTGGCGGGATCCCTCGTGGACAAAGTCCTGGTGGATCTCGTCGGAGACGATGAGTACGCCGTACGTTTCGCACAGCTCCACCACGCGCTCCAGCTCCTCCCGCCGCCAGACCCGTCCCACCGGGTTGTGGGGGGAGCAGAACAGCAGCATCTTCACCTGCTCCTCCGCCATCTTCCGCTCCATGGCGGCAAAGTCCATCTCATAGCCGCCGTCCCGCCAGACCAGATCGCACTCGACCAGCTTCCGGCCGTTGTCCTCCACCGCGTGGAAGAAGGGGAAGTACACCGGAGGCAGGACCAGCACGCCCTCCCCCGGCTCCGTCATCGCGCTCACGCACCAGTTGATGGCCGGCACCACGCCGGGGGAGTAGCGCAGCCACTCCTGCTCCACCGCGTAGCCGTGGCGCTCCCGCTCCCACTGGGCGAAAGCGGTCTGGAACCGGCCGCTCAGGATGGCGTACCCGTAGGCCCCGCAGGCCATATAGTCCCGAATCGCCTCCTGTACGCACTCCGGGCAGCGAAAGTCCATATCCGCCACCCACATGCCCAGCATGTCCTTCTGACCGTAAGCCTTCTCCAGTACGTCCCACTTCAGGCTGGCCGTACCGCGGCGGTCCACAAATTGTACCTGTTCTTTCATGTTCGTCCCTCCAAATTGATAGATGGCGGCGCCGCGCCCCTTAGAACCTGTTTAACTCGCGCCCGCCTTGGCGGCAAAAGCGCCAAACGGCTGTGAATACAGCTTCTCAGAGCTTGTGGCAGGCCGCCGTGTGGCCCGGGGAGACCTCCCGCAGCTCCGGCCGGCAGATGAAGCACGACTGCTCCGCGTAGGGGCACCGGCCGGCAAAGCAGCACCCGTCCGGCCGGTCCGACGGGCCGGGCACCTGGCCGGTGAGGATGATCCGCTCCCGCCGGCGCTCCACCCGGGGGTCCGGGATGGGGATGGCAGAGATCAGGGCCCTGGTGTAGGGGTGGGCGGGGTGCCCGTAGAGCTCCTCCGCCGGACTGGTCTCCACGATCCTGCCCAGGTACATCACCGCAATCCGGTCGGAGACATGCTTGACCATGGACAGATCGTGGGAGATCAGCAGATAGGTCAGCCCCTTCTTCTCCCGCATGTCCATCAGCAAATTGATAATCTGCGCCTGAATGGACACGTCCAGGGCGGAAATGGGCTCGTCGCACAGCAGAAACCGGGGCTCCACCGCCAGGGCCCGGGCGATGCCGATGCGCTGGCGCATCCCCCCGGAGAACTCGTGGGGGCAGCGGTGGAGTCCGGACAGGTTCAGCCCCACCAGCTCCATCAGCTCCTCCACCCGCTCCCGCCGCTCCGCGGCGGATCGGGTCAGGCGCTGGATGTCCAGCCCCTCGGCGATGAGCTCCATCACGTCGTTTCTCCCGTCCAGGGAGGCGTAGGGGTCCTGGAAGATAGTCTGGACCTCCCGGCAGAAGGCGGCGCGGCGGGCGCCCCGCATGGCGTGGACGTCCTCCCCCCGGTAGCGGACCATCCCGCCGTCCCGCGGGTAGAGGCCCGCCACGGTCCTGCCGCAGGAGGTCTTGCCGCAGCCGGACTCCCCCACCATGCCCAGTACCTCCCCAGTATAGATGGAAAAGGACACGCCGTCAACAGCCTTCGTCACGCTTCCGCCCCGGCCGCGGTAGTATTTTTTCAGATCCTTCACCTCAAACAGCGGCTGGGTCATTGCGCGCCTCCTTCCTGCTGTCCATAGGGGCAGCGGACAAAGTGGGTGTCGGAGAGCCGGCGCATGGGCGGCAGCTCCTCCCTGCACCCGGCGGCGCACCGGGCGCACCTGGGCGCGAAGGGGCACCCGGGAGAGGGATTGATCAGCTCCGGCGGCGCGCCCTCAATGGTGTACAACCGCTCCCCGCTGTCCGCGTCCAGCCGCGGGGAGGCGGCCTTCAGCCCGGCGGTGTAGGGGTGCTGTCCCTCGTAGAAAATCTCGTCCGTAGTCCCCATCTCAACGATGACGCCGGCATACATGACCACGATCCGCTGTGCCATACCGGCCACCACGCCCAGATCGTGGGTGATGAGCAGGATGGAGTTGCCCTCCCGCTCCCTCAGCTCCTGCAGCAGCTCCAGAATCTGGGCCTGGATGGTCACGTCCAGAGCCGTGGTGGGTTCGTCGGCGATCAGCAGCGCCGGGCCGCAGGCCAGGGCCTGGGCAATCACAACCCGCTGGCGCATACCGCCGGAGAACTCGTGGGGGTAGCGGTCCAGGGCCTGCCGGGGCTGGGGGATGCCCACCCGCTCCAGAAGGCTCACGGCCTGCTCCCGGGCCTCCCGGCGGCTCATCCTCCGGTGGAGCAGGCAGCACTCCCAGATCTGCCGGCCAATGCGCATGGTGGGGTTGAGGGCGGTCATGGCGTCCTGAAAGATGATGGCCGCGCGGCTGCCCCGATAGGCCCGCCACTGCCGCTCGCTGTAGCCCAGGATGTCCTCCCCGGCGCACAGGATGCTGCCGCCGGGCCGCACCCGGCCCCCCGCGGCCTCGGTCAGCCCCATCAGGGCGCGGGCGGTCACGGACTTGCCGCAGCCGGACTCCCCCACCAGCGCCACGCACTCCCGCTCCCCGATTTCAAAGGTCACGCCGCGCACCGCCTCCACGGTTCCCAGGCGGGTCGGAAAGTCGATGCGCAGATCGCGTATTTCGTATAAGCTCATATTACCTCCTGGATCTCGGATCGAGAAGCGTCCGCAGGGAATTTCCCAGCACGTTAAAGCACAGCACCGTCAGCAGGATGCAGCAGCCGGGGTAAAAGGCCAGGATGGGCTTGGTCAGGATGAAGGTCTGCGCGTTTTCCAGCATACCGCCCCAGGAGGCGTTGGGCACCTTGATGCCGAAGCCCAGATAGCTCAGGGAGGACTCGGTGAGGATGGCGCCGGCGATGCTGTTGGTGGAGGCCACCAGCACGGAGGAGGACACATTCTTCACCATATGCCGGAAGACGATCCACCCCTTCCCGGCCCCCAGTCCCCGGGAGGCCAGGATGAAGTCCCGCTCCCGCAGGCTGAGCACCTCCGCCCGCACGATCCGCGCCACGCCCATCCAGGAGAACAGGCTGATGGTCATCACCATGGTCGCCATGCCCGCGTCCAGATAGATATTCAGCGTGATGATAATGAGGAAGCTGGGCACCGCCATCAGCACGTCCACCGCGCGCATCATCAGCCCGTCCGCCACCCGGCCCGAGGAGCCGCTGACAATGCCGTAGAGGGTGCCGAAGGAGATGGAGACCAGCATGGACAGCAGGCCCACCGACAGGGACACCCGTCCGCCGTACAGAACCCGGGTGAAGCAGTCCCGCCCGAAGTTGTCCGTGCCGAACCAGTGGGCGGCGGAGGGGTCCTCCAGCTTGCTGAGCAGATCCACCTCGTTGGGGTCGTAGGGGGACAGGGGCGCCAGCAGCACGGCGGCGGCAATCACCAGCAGAACAATGGCGCTGGCCAGGGCCGCGCCGCTCCGTTTCAATGACAGACCTCTCATCACGCTCCGCCTCCAAAGCTCTTGATGCGCGGGTCGGCAAACGTATAGAGCACGTCCGCGATCAGATTGCCCAGCACCAGGACGATGCACGAGAGCATGGTGGTGCCCATGATCATGTTGTAGTCCCGGGAGTAGATGGCGCTCATGCCGGTGGTGCCCAGCCCCGGCCAGCCGAAGAGGTACTCCACAATGTACGCGCCGGACACCAGGCTGCCCATGTTCATGCCCACCAGGGTGATGATGGGCAGCAGGCAGTTTTTCAGCACATGGTGAAAGAGGATGTACCCATTCCCAGCCCCCTTGGCGATGGCGCTGAGCACATAGTCCTCGGACAGCTGCTTGATGGTTTCGCTGCGCACATAGCGCACGTAGACGGATACCTTGCTGATGCTCAGCACCAGAACGGGCATCACGGCATGGGCCGCCAGATCCGCGAAGGTGTCCACCCCCGTGGTGCGCATACCGGAGGAGGGCAGCCAGTGCAGCCGCAGTGCCAGCAGGACGATGAGCATGATGCCGAACCAGAAGGAGGGGATGGAGATGCCCACGTAGCTGAAAAAGCTGACGATCCGGTCGAAGACGCCCCCCTGCCTGTACCCCGCCAGCATCCCCAGGGGGATAGAAACCGCCAGGGAGAAGAGGATGGACGCGCCCATCAGCCCCACGGTGGCGGGCAGCTTCTGCATGATAAGGGTGAAGACCCTGGTCTTGCTGCTGGTGGACATGCCGAAGTCCCCGTGCAGCACCCGCCACAGCCAACGGCCGTACTGGACGGGGATGGGATCGTTGTACCCCAGCTCCGTTTTCAGCTGCTCGTACTCCTCCTCCGTCATATCCGGCGTCCGGTAGGAGGCCGCCGGGTCGCCGGGAGCCAGAAAGACCAGGGCGAAGGAGAACAGCGAGACAATGAACAGGATGGGGATGAAGAACAGGACGCGGGAAATGATATATTTTTTCATACTACCTCATGCTTCCGGACGGCAATAACGCGGGGCGTGATCCCCGCGTTATTGCACGTTCCACAGGTTGACGGCCGGAACAGGCCCCGCCGCAGAGACAGGCTACTGCTCCACGAAATAAATCTTGGTCAGATCGGTCATCCGATCCGTGTCCTCCAGGCCGCGGATGTTGGGCTGGGAGGCGAAGACGCAGTTGGTGTCGGCGATGGGGACGCAGGACCAGCAGTCCATCAGCGCCGCGTCCACCTGATCGATCAGCTCCTGTCGCTTGGCGGGATCCATCTCCCTGTCCAGCTCGTCCCAGAGGTTGTTGACCTCCTCGGTGGTATACATGTTGGCGCCGGACTTGGTGTTGTTGAAGAGGCCCGCGTAGTTGCCGGGGTCGCCCCGCATCCCGTTGCCCATGAAGGCCAGGTCGTAGCTGTCCGTGGCGTAGAAGTAGGCGCTGAAGTAGCCGGAGGTGTCCATGGAGTCCACCTCCGCCTTGATGCCCACAGCCTGGAGCTGGCTCTGGACCATGACGGCCATCTCCTGCATTCCCACGCGGGAGCTGTTGAAGATGATGTGCAGGGTCTTGTCCGCCAGCCCGGTGGACTCCACCAGGGACTTGGCCTTCTCCACGTCCTGCTCATAGTTTTTGGTGTTGGGGTTGTGGAACATGCTCTCGGTGGACTGGATGCTGTTGGCCTTGCGGCTCAGCTCCTCGGAGCCGTAGGTCCCCTGGAGGATCTCGTCCAGGTTCAGCGCGTAGATCACCGCCTGGCGGGCCTCCATGGTGGACATGGCCTCGCTGTTGGGGTTGATCTGCATGAAGGTGATGCGCCCGTCGGCGTAGGAGTTGAGGTTGTAGGCGCTGTCCCCCCGGAAGGCGGCCAGCGTCTCCGCGTTGCTGATGGTGTACACGGACAGTTCCCCGCTGCGGAAAGCCACCTCCTGGGTCCCCGTGTTGGCGATGCACCGGATCTCCAGTGTGTCAATATGGGCCTTTTCGCCGTAGTAGTTCTCGTTCCGCTTCAGGACCATCTTCTCGCCCACGACAAACTCCTCCAGCTGGAACGCGCCGGTACCCACGCCCAGATTGTTCTCCTCGCACGTCAGCACGTCGGCTGCGGGCACACCCTGGAAGATGTGCTCCGGCAGAATCCGGGTGTAGCCCAGCTTCTCGCCGAACAGGTTGGAGGGCCGGCTGATGGTGTACTGGACGGTGAACTCGTCCACCTTCTCATAGAGGCAGAACTCGCCGTCCACCTTGAAGCGGGCGGCCGCCATCCGGGAGCCGCACTCCGGGTCCGCGAACCAGTCCATGGTGAACATCAGATCATCGGCGGTGATCTGCTCGCCGTCGTGCCAGAGGGCGTCCTGGCGCAGATGGACCGTATAGACGGTGCCGTCCTCGGACACATCGCAGGACTCCGCCAGATAGTATGCCTGGGATCCGTCGTTGTTGGTCTTCCACATGGGGTCGTACAGGCTCTGGAACACCTGCTCCCCCTGGTCGGTGGAGTTGTTGTTGTACCAGGCCAGGGAGTTGATGGACTCCTCAATGGCCATGGTGAAGATGCCGCCCTCCACAGCCGTCTCCCCGCCGGCGGGGGTCTGGGACTGGTTCTCCCCGTCAGAGGCGCCGCTGTTTGCGGGGGCATTGGCTGCGGGGGCGTCGGGCGCACCGGACTGGCTGTCGTTCTGCTGGCCGCCGTTTCCGCCGCAGGCGGTGAGCGCCAGCAGGCAGGCCAGCACAAGTCCGGCCAGGATGCTGCGTTTTTTCATATGTTCTTCCTCTTTTTCCTTTTCTTATATCATTTCAATAAGCGCGGAGACGCGGGTATTGATCTGACCGATGTCGGTGGTGGAGTAGTCCGTCTCCACCTTCAGGTAGGGCAGGCCGTAGTTGTCCTGGACAAAGCGCTTGATCCTGGTGCTCTCCACGGCATAGGTGTGGCACGCCTGGAGCACAATCTCCACCACCGCGTCGGGCTTGTACTCCTCGATCAGGCGGCCCATCAGATCGAAGCGGTTGGGATTGGGTGTCATGCAGGAGCACCCGATGTTCAGATACCGGCGGGCCAGGGCGTCGTACACGTCCGGGTTGTCCTCGTCCACCATCTCGTCACAGGACTTGGACCCGCCGCAGTTCTCATATGCCACAACCACGCCGCCGTTCTCCTCAATGGCGCGGACGACCTTCATGGCGCCGCCGGAGGAGGGGGAGCCGGTCACCAGGATGCGGGGCATCCGCTCCAGGTGCTTGCCCTCATCGTACTCCCGGCGGATTTTGGCCACCAGGGCGTCAATCTCCGCCACCAGCCGGCTCTTGTCAAACCGGAAGGTGGAGCCGAAGAGCACGCCGTAGAGCTGCTCGCCCTTCATCGGCACGGGGTCCAGGCGCATCAGCTCGTAGAGGGACTTCAGCGCCCGGCGCTCCTCGTTGCGGGTATGGATGGCCTGGCGGATCTTCTCCTCCGTGATCTCCACGCCGAACCGCTCCTCCAGAACCTCCCGGAATCGGATGATCTCCTCCCGGTACATGCGGCAGCCGCTCTCGCTCTGGCGGTTGGGCAGCTCCATGATGTGCACGGGCTTGAACTCCCCCAGAAACTCGTACATCTTCTTTTTCCCGTCGCAGGTGGTCTCCCCCACGATCAGATCGGAGAAGTAGAAGAACGGGCACTTATCCGTCAGGGCAAACCCGTAGCTGGACTTGATGAGCGGGCACAGGTTGCTGGGCAGGTCCTGCTCCGCGTCCCGGACCGTCTCGTCCGACGTGGAGCACAGCCCCACCACGCAGGCCTCCATCGCCATGGCGATCTCCTGTGGGAAATATGTACAGAACACGCCGATAACGGGCATTCCCTTCTCCTTCAGCTCCTTGACCCGGAGGAAGGAATTCTTGCGCTGCTCGGCGAATTCCTCGAAAACGCTGGGCAGATCTTTGATCAGCTCCATGATAGTACTCCCATCCTTTGATTTTGGTGGATCCGCCTCCTGCACATTTTGCAACAAAAACAGGCATTCCAGCACAATAAAGCAAAAAAACCACCCATAAAATACTATAAAATGTTAGAAAAATCAAATTGATTTTCTCAATTTTCCCCCGGCGCATCATTTGAAATCCCTATTTGCTGTACCGGAGTGTCCATCAGGGTAATTGCGTGAGTAAAGGAATTATGAACAGCAAGCGGATGCAAGGATGTTGAGATTCTCCGCGGAATTGTCAGCTCTGGCTCTGCTTTCATCTTCACGGAATTATGAAGCTGGTTTTCAATGAACCAATGGCTGCGTTTCGCTTTCAGAAGCTGGCTTGCTGTCATGCCGCTGTGGCTGTAGATGAAATCGTGTGTCTGCTTTGAAGTTTTGCCATTTGGGGGAGTGTCCAAACAACGAGTAAAAAAATCAAAGAGAGGAAAGGCACTGTGGATCCAGGATGGCGGGAACGATAGCGGTCTTTCTGCAATCCTGGGGCCTCAGTGCCTTTTTCACTTTTTGACTTCTTTTAACTCTTTGTTTGTCCCTCCCCTATGAAAAGACCCCCTTGTTTTTTCTCTCCCCATATAGTAGAATATCCTTATCACGCCCTGCCTGGCGGGGTAAAAGGAGAAGATAAAGATGGAATACAAAGCCATGACCCCCCCTCAGCTGGAAGCCGAGTACGAGGCCGTATCCAAGCGTTTCGCTGATCTGAAGGGAAAAGGACTGAAGCTGGACATGTCCCGGGGCAAGCCCGGGAAGGAGCAGCTGGACCTGGTCAGCGATATGCTGACCGTTCTCTCCAAGCCGGAGGACTGCGTGGAGGCGGGCTTTGACGTGCGCAACTATGGCGAGCTCACCGGTCTGCCCTGCGCGAAAAAGCTCTTTGCTGAAATCCTGGGCTGCAAACCGGAGGAGTGCTTCATCGGCGGCAACGCCAGTCTCACCCTGATGTATGACACCATTTCCAAGGCCTTCACCCACGGTCTGCTCCACAGCGAGAAGCCCTGGAGCAAGCTGGATACGGTGAAATTCCTGTGTCCCTCCCCCGGCTATGACCGCCACTTCAATGTGACCAAGTCCTTCGGCATGGAGCTGATCACCATCCCCATGACGGCCACCGGCCCGGACATGGACGCGGTGGAGGAGGCCGTCAAGGACCCCGCTGTCAAGGGTATCTGGTGCGTGCCCAAGTATTCCAACCCCGAGGGCATCATCTATAGCCCCGAAACCATCGACCGCATTGCCCGCCTGAAGCCCGCCGCCCCGGACTTCGTGATCATGTGGGACAACGCCTACTGCATCCATGAGTTCGAGGGGGACTACGTCCCCTTCCCGGACATGCTCTCCCTCTGCCGCGAGGCCGGCAGCCCGGATATGGTCTTCGAGTTCGCCTCCACCTCCAAGGTGACCTTCCCCGGCGCGGGCGTGTCCGTGATGGCAGCCAGCGTGGACAACATCAAGTACATGGTAAGCCTCATGACCTATCAGAGCATCAGCTATGACAAGGTCAATCAGCTCCGCCACGTCCGCTATCTCAAGGACAAGGCGCACACCCTGGAGCTGATGAAGAAGCACGCCGCCATCCTCGGCCCCAAGTTCAAGGCCGTGCTGGACGCCCTGGATCGGGAGATCGCCCCGCTGGGCATTGCCTCCTGGAAGCGCCCCACCGGCGGCTACTTTGTCAGTCTGGACACCGCCGATGGTCTGGCCAAGCGGACCCTGGCCCTGTGCAAGGAGGCGGGCGTGGTCATGACCAGCGCCGGAGCCACCTTCCCCAACGGCTGCGATCCCCGGGACCGCAACATCCGCATCGCCCCCAGCCTGCCCCCCGTGGCGGAGCTGGAGGAGGCCATTGACGTCTTCTGCGTCTGCCTCCGCCTGGCCGCGCTGGAGCAGCTGCTGGGGAAGTAGGCGCCGGCCACGACGATCGGTCCATCTAGGCTTCCCGGTAGAAATCCCTAAAAGTCCGAGCCCCCTGATACAGGAGACATCCTGTATCAGGGGGCTCATTCGATCGTACACGGCAGAATCCGGCGGAGGGCCTATCCATTCAGGTCGAACCGATAGGTAGCTCCCTTCTCGTCGTAATGCTCGTTCGGGACCCACAGCGCGGATTTATCCGTCAGATTGTAGACAACGCTGTGGACTGTGCAGCTGTTTCCGTCATCGTTGTTCCAGGTCCTGCGGCCCACGATGGACAGGATGTCCATGGCCGCCTTCTCGTCCGCGACCACGCCGTCTGTCCGGGCCAGCTCCTCGCCGATGCGCTGGTAGCGGTCGTGCCCCTTCTTCTCCCCATCCGCCTCATAGTATCCGGGCTGGAGGACAAAGTTGGTGACCCATTGGAAATCACTGGCGGCCTCGGCCGCGCCGATATGGCTGTCATCATCGTTGTAGGTCACCACCAACTCACGCTTCGAGCCGTCGGTGTCCGTCCGGTTGGTTTCACCCACCCACTCCAGGACAGCGCTCCTGCCGCTGGCGTCGGCCACCATGTAGTGGTAGGAGGTCTTCGCGGAATCGTGGAGGTCATAGCTGGAGGCGATCTCCACCGCCTCCTCCACCGTGTCCGCATAGTCCAAAATCAGCCGCAGCAGCGTGGTGGAGGTCAGATCGGGCCGGTCCGTGTTCTGGTCCGTGGGCACCGAGTCCCCGCCCTGATAGGTCATGTAGATTCCGCAGGCCACGCCCGCGTCGTTGATGCCGTCCAGGGGAATATAGGGTACGGCCAGGCAGGTAATCCGGTTGGCCAGCCCCTCCACATCCTTCTCCACGTCGAGGCCCAGGAATTGGAGGTCCACCGTGGAGATGGAGGCGTGGCGGCCCTCGTTGGCCCGGGTACGGACAACGCAGGTGTTTGTCTTTGAGAAGTCGTAGTTCCGGGCAAACAGCCGGTCGCCGTCCTCCGCAGCCGCTGTGAAGGAGGAGCAGGCGATCTCCGACTCGCTGATATTCATCTTGATCAATCCCTTGGTGATCTTACTGGTGATAAAGTCAATCAGTTCCTTATCGGTCTTGGCTCCCCCCTGGGCCACGAAGTCGTCCAGGTAGAACCCGCCCCTCACATCCATGCTGTAGACGGCCCCGTCCAGATGGGCGTCATCCCGCTCCCGGAGCAGCCTCATGCTGCTCATCGAGGCGATCTCGTTCCGCCAAAGGGCAAATACGGCTATGGCCAGCACCAGCAGCAGGGCCGCCAGCACCGCGGCCGCGCCAAGGACAATCTTCTTCCAGAGCTTTCTAGGTTTCACAGTCTGTTCCATCAATCGGATCCTCACATTTCAAAATCGTTTTTCCGCTCATCACCGGGGAAGCCCCTCTTTGCTGATACCCCGCAGATGGGACGCGATGGATTCCAGCGCTTTGTAAAGGCACGCCCGTGTCTCCTCGCTGAGATCGCACCCCGCCAGCTCCACCGCAAGGCTGGCGCGCCCGCTGATCTGCTCTGCGGCGGCCCTCCCCTGTTCGGTGAGCTTCAGCAGCCCGCGATAGAGGCTCCGGTTGATGCCCTCCTTGGTCACAAAGCCTTTCTCCTGGAGCACGGCGATGGCGCGGGAGACATCGGACTTATCCCTGCCGCACAGCTCACAGAGCCGGGGGCCGGTGACGCCCTCCTCGCAGCGGTGCATGGCCAGCAGGTAGATGGCGTGGGAGCCCTTCAGCCCGTAGGCCGCCATCTCCTCCGCCGCCAGCTTGTGCCAATAGCGGGAAATCTCAAAAAGCGCCAGAGAAAAGCGCTCAAACCGCTCTACCATCCCGGACCTCCTTTTGGTATGATGCAGAAGTTGATAAAACAACTTTTGCATCATACACCCAAAAAGTTGATTTGTCAACTTTTTGGCGGTGAAAATTTCCAGGCCAAATTTTTACTGTGATGTATAGTCGACGCACTTGAGAAGGGGTAAAAAGGAGGAGGGGGGAAAAATGACGCGGGGCAAGGCGGAGGATGCAGGCGGGCTGACGCCCGCCAAAGACGACAACGCAGCCCTGTATCATTTTGACCGCCGAACTTTACCGATTTTCAAGTGCGTCGACTATATACAAACAGACAGCCGGACCGCACCGGTCCGGCTGTCATGACATACAACATTCCATTTGTCCACAATCAAATTGATCCGCCCGCCCGGATATGATATACTGTTTCCGTACGCTGCGATAACTTGGACGTTTGAAAGGAGAAACGCATATGGCGAAAACAGCATGGATCTTTTCGTACAAGCTCAGGAAGAACGTGAGTGCGGAGCAGTTTATTGAACGGACGCAGAGGCTGCACGACGAGGTCATCTCCAAAGCGAAGGGCTTCATCTCCTGGGAGCACTATGTGCAGGACAACATATGGACGGATTTTGTGCTCTGGGAAACGGAGGAGGACGCAAATAACGCCACCACGGTTGGAAAAGGGAAAGAAGTAACGGAAGATTTTTACGCCTGCATCCAAATGAATACGTGCAGAGCGTTAATTTCAACGCTCGTTAAAAAATATGAGTGAGCCTCCCAGCCCACCCGACCGCCTGCCGGATGTGTCCGGCAGGCGGTTTTTTTGCGGAGCGGGCGGCGACCATCAGCATGTCCATGACTTGAGCTTCCCGGCCCGATCCGCCATATCCCGCAGCTCACAATTTCTCTCGTTCATAGGGCCGAAGGACTTCAGGGGGCAGAGTACGCATCTGCACCCCTCTATCACCTCCACCGCCCGCCGGAACGACTCCGTACCCACAGGCTGGAAGCTCCCCTCCACCACCACCTGGGCGGCCAGGGCCTGGGCTACCGGAAAGTCCAAGTCGTTCTCCTGCAAAACCCCGGCGGCAAAGGGGATTCCCTGGCGCTGGAGGCGGCGGTAGACCGGGATGCCGCTTCCCCCGCCGCCGATAACGAAGACCTCCGGCTTACCGGAGACGGCCTCCAGCTCCAGGGAGCCGAACAGGGCATTATAGCTGCCCCGTGCCGCGCCGTAGAGCTCCATCATATATCTGGCAGTAAAAATCTCCTCCGGCGGACCCTGACGCTCAATGCAGTCTCCATGGACGCAGACCACTACATCGCTGATCTTCTGTGCCAGATCCAGCTCATGGAGGCTCATCACCACCGCCAGATGGCGGGAGCGCACCATGTCTTTCAAAATCGCCAGCAGTTCCAGCTTGTGACGGATATCCAGGAAGGAGGTTGGCTCGTCCAGCACCAGGACCTCCGGCTCCTGACAGAGCGCCCGGGCCAGCAGCACACGCTGGCGCTGACCATCGCTGATTTGGGAAAAATCCCGATCTGCCAAGCTGGAGGCGTGGACCAGCTCCAGGCACTGGGCCACCTTCTCCCGGTCCGTCTGGGTGAGGAGGCCCAGCCGTCCAGTGTAGGGGTAGCGGCCTGTGGCCGCCACGTCGAAGCAGGTCATGAGCTCCGGCCGGATGTGTCCGGTCATCAGTACGCTCAGCTTCCGCGCCAAGTCCCGCTCTCTCATGGCCGCCATATCCAGGCCATCCAGGCAGACTGTACCGCACACCAGCTTCAGCTGCCGGATAATGCTTTTGAGGACGGTGGATTTCCCCGCTCCATTGGGGCCGATGAGCGTCATGATCTCCCCGCGGCGCAGCTTCAGATCGATCTCCCTGATGAGGGGTTTGCCGTTGTAGCCCACGGAGAGGCCCTCTGCGCGCAGACAGATATCGTTCACAGTGCCCCCTCCCCTCTGCCGGCTCTGGGAGAGGCCATCAGGCAGATTACAATGGGCGCGCCAAACACCGCCGTGACTGAGCTGATGGACATATCCCGCGGGGCGAAAGCGGTGCGGGCGATGAGGTCGCAAAAAAGGCAGAAGGCCGCTCCGCCCAGAAAACAAGCGGGGATTATGACAATGGGCTTCGCGGTGCGGAACAGGCTCTTGATGAGGTGCGGGGCCGCGATGCCCACAAAGGAAATCGGACCCGCGAAAGCGGTGACACAGGCGGAGAGGACGCTGGAGAGCAGGATCAGTTCCACCCGGAACCGCTTGATGTTCACGCCCATGTTCTGGGCGTAAACCTCCCCCATCTGGTAGGCACCGATGGGTTTGGAGAGCAGGAATGTGAACAGCAGCGAAAGACCCACCACCCAGGCCATAAGCCTTACGCTGTCCCAGCTGGTGCCCGAGAAACTTCCTAAGGACCAGTTGTGAAGATTGACAATGTTGGAGTCATCCGCAAAGGTCACCACAAAATCCGTAATAGCCGAACAGATGTAGCCGATCATCACGCCGCTGACCACCAGCATACTCATCTGTTTCACCCGGCGGGAGAGCAGGAGGATGAAGCCCATGGAAGCCATAGAACCCGCAAAGGCCGCGATAATCAGCGCCATGGAACTGATGACCACCCCGCGGCTGAGGAGGACGATCATCACCAGTGAAACGGTCAGCTTCGCCCCCGAAGAGATCCCCAGCACAAAGGGACCCGCGATGGGGTTGGAAAAGAACGTCTGGAGCAGAAAACCAGACACGCTCAACGCGCCCCCCAGAATGGCGGCAGCCAGCACCCGGGGCAGCCGGATGCCCCAGATAATGCCGGATTCCGGTCCGCTCAGCAGGGTCCCGACCACCTCCCCCGGAGCAAACTCCACGCTTCCGGCATGCATGTTCCACACCAGCAGCACCAGCAGCAGGATCTCCAGCAGGGAGAAGCAGAGAACGTACCGAAATGCTTGACTTCTCATTTCTGTTCCTCCGTCAGTATAGCCTATGCAGATAGGTCAGCTCCCCGTCCGCCGGGGGCTCCTCCGCGAGTATGCCGTGGATGTCCTGGATGATATCCCCCACAGCCTGGGACTCCTGGAACATGCTTTTGCCGGTACACCACACATTGCCGCTCTGTACCGCCTTGAAGTCCGCCAGCGGGGCGCTCTTGGACACCAGCTGCTCCAGCGTGTCCAGATCCGCCTCAATGGCACTGTTGTAGACGAGAACATCCGCGTCCCTGGCTTCCTGATAGAAGGTCTCCATCTGGATGTTGATGGTGGACAGGGCGCTCTCGTTCTCTGCCAGTCCCTCCGGGACATACACCCCTCCGGCCAGCTCGATTGCCTTTGCGATGTAATCCCCGCTTTTGCGCACGGTGACAGAACCATTAGAGGTGATGGAGAAGAATGCCACGGTTTTGCCGGTGTTTTCCTGCTCCAGAATCGGATCCAGCCGCTCGATTTGCCGCTCAAAATAGCTCTCCGCCTCCTCCTGCTTTCCCAGAAGAATGCCATAGAGCTTGATCCACTCCATCCGGCCCAAAGGATGTATCTCATAGCTGGAGCGCTCCACCAGAACAGGGATGCCCAGCCGCTCTAGCTGCTCCTTTACCTCCGGGTTGTGATAGATCATGGTGGACTCCAGTGCCAGCCGACAGTTTTGGGATGTAATGAGCTCATAATCCGGAGCGCTGTACTTCCCGGCGTAGAGGATTTTTCCGTTCTCCATGGCCTCGCGGGCCTCAGGGATATACCAGCCGTCGGCCTGGGTGCCGGAGAGCGTGACGGCGTCCATGGCGTCCAGCTGCCGGAAGCAGTCCATGGCGGCGGTGGCCTGGAGGTAGATGTTCCCCAGGGGCTGCTGGAGGACCACTACGTCCTCCGGGGTATCTGGCGGAGGACCCAGGTCCTCCGGGACCAGCAGATAGACGATGCCGTCAATGGTGATCCTTGCAAAGCCATATTGCGCGTAGTCTACAGCAAAACTCTGGGCGTAGACTAGCTCCAGGTGCTCATCCCAGCGGAGGTCATTCCAGAAGATGGGCTGAGCTTCCGCTTGATCGGACGGCCCCGGGGCGGGCTCATTTGGAGCCGTCCGGTCCTGCCCGCAGGCACACAGCAGCGCCGCAGCCAGCAGGAAGGCGCAGAAAAATTTCCGGTATTTCATCACAGCCACCCCATTCATGCGTCCTGCATGGACGCGGAGTCAAAGGTCAGGATATACTCCACCTCATGGGGCTCGCTCATGGCCACGGTGTCAGCAATCACTGTCAGCGGCTGATCGAAAGCGGACACCGGGATTTTAAAGGTGGAATTGCCCTCGGAATTGATTGGATCGTACCGCTGGCCGTCCACCTTCATATAGTCAAAGTTCGGACTGCTCCAGATGATGGTCGCCCAGCACGTCCACCCTTCATAGTGCAGCTTCACGGGAGATTCTACGGTGGCGCGGCCAGAGCCGCCCTCCAGCGTGACGGAGATTGTGTAGGTATCCCCCGCCATCACACTTTCCCCCTCCGGTTCTGGCTCGGGTTCCGCCGCAGGAGCGGGTTCCGGTTCGGGCCCCGCGGCGGGAGCGGGCACGGGCTCCGGTTTTGCGGCAGGCTCCACAGGTTCCGGCGCGGGCTCCTCCGGCTGCTGCTCCCCGGCGGTCCCGCCGGCAGGCGGCTCGTCCTTCTCAGGCTCCTCCGGGCCGCTCTTCTCAGGTCCCCCCTCCGGCTGGTCGTCTCCCTCCGTGGGACGGGGGGCGGGCGCTTTGGCGGACTCGGTCTCCTCATTGGCTGCGGGAACTGGTTCCAGTGCGGACCGGGCATCGCCCGTCTGACCGCCGCATCCGGCCAGCAGGGATACACTCAGTGCCAATACTACCAGTAATACCAGCCGTTTTCTCTGTCTCATCATCGTTCTGTTCCTCCTCATAATAAAAATCGCGGCCATCAAATGATGGCCGCGACGCGTTTCGCCCCCTCAGCAGGGGCGTACGGTACAAAATCAAGACTCCGTGATTTTGGACGCGGCGCGCCCCTGTACCAAACAGCCGGCAGGTCTCCTGGCTCGCGGCCAACGGCCGCATACAGTGACGGAATCGCACAGGCCTTGCACCTGTTTCCCTATTCTCCGCCAGTCTTCCGGACCGGCGGCACCGGCTGCTTCGTTTTATGAAATTTTCCATGTTTAGCAATGGACAGTATAGCACAGATGCCATGGAAAGGCAATAAAAATTTCTATGGCACCTGATAGAGAAAATGTCAAGGGTTAAATGCAGAAAAATCTAAACTTCTTTTTTGTGCATTATTTACAATAGCAGTTCTACCCCCTCAACTCCCGCCTTCTGGGCAAGCTCCATCAGCACCCGCCCGGCACACCTTCCCCCAAGGATGCCGCGCGGGTACTCGTTTACCCACCTCTGTACTTCCAGTGTGTCCGCCTCGGTTATCCCGGTGAAGTCCGTCCCCTTCGGCACCCGCCGCCGAATCATGCGGTTTCCGTTCTCGTTGCTCCCTCGTTCGTAGGCACTGTACGGATGACAGTAGTAGATATGCGTCCGGTCCCCTTCTCCGGTCACGGTCCGCGTCATGCCCTCCCAGTCTTGGAACTCGCTGCCATTGTCCACGGTGATTGTCTGGAATATCCGCCGAAAGTTGAAGCTCCCCAGTTTCTTTTCCAGCATATCCAGCACGGCCACCACGCTTGCCATTGTCCCGTCCGGCATAAGAAACATGAGGTCCGCCCGCGACGTTCTTTCCGTCATGGTCAGGAACCGCTTCTTGCTCCCGCCCTCTTTGGCGGACAGCACAGAATCCATTTCCCAGTGAAACGGCTCTTCCCGTGTCGCCACTTCCTCCGGCCTGTCCTCGATACTGTCCCCCTTCGGCACCCTCGCCGCCTGGACCTTCTTGTACTCGGTCTTTCTCTTTCCGCCCATCGGCAGGCTCTTATTGGTCACTCGCAGAAATACCCCATCGTTGATGTACTTATACACGGTCCACTTTGAGAGGGTCACGGAGAAGGTCAAGCCGTCCTCCTTGATTTTGTGCAGGGCAGCTTCCGGGGAATATCCGTCGTCCGCGATTTTCCCCTCTATGTACTGCGCCAGCTCGTGGTCGTTCCCAAGTTTGATGTCCGGCCCCTTGGCCCGCAAGTTCTCCCGATACTTCCGCTCCGCCGTCTCCGCGCAGTATACTTCCCTGTCCACAAGGTTAGTATCCCTCTGGATGGTCAGCCCTCGCTTGATTTCCCGCATTACCGTTGTATAGTCCACCCGGAGAGTACGCGCTATCTCCGATTTGCTTTTCTTCTCCTTTAGCATCTTTTCGATTTTAAGCCGGTCCTTCCATTTCAGGTGTGAAAACATCCGTCCCTTTTCGCTGCTCATAGCGGGATACCCCCTTCTGTGTTTTTGTGGGATATTACCGCATAATAACGCAGAAAGTCAATAGCTCAACTGTTCTAAAAATACCGTTGCCGTAGGCTAAAAAGCCTACGGCAAAATTATTTTTCCTCCGCCTCCAGCAGCCAGTCCGTCGTGACACCCAGCGCCCCGGCAATGGCCCGCAGTTCAAAGTCCTGCACCATCCGCAGGCCATTTTCAATCCGGCTGATACAATCCCGCTCCAGGATAACGCCGCTCACCTGCACCCTCGCCGCCAGGTCCGATTGCGTACACCGCTGCCGCGTCCGCTCCTGCCGGATTCTCTCGCCCGATACATTCCGCTGTCCATTGTAGTTGAACGCTTTCACAATTCCACCTCCGAAAATGTGTGGTGTATTAAAGAATTTTGTTTGACATTACCACATTGTCGGTGTATCATTGTGGCAATATCCCACTTGTGGTAATACAACACAAAACATAGCCGAGATAAAAAGGAGATGCAAACAATATGGCCCTCGTATCCTGCCCCGAATGTGGCAAAGAAATTTCTGACGCAGCGC
>CAJUQS010000079.1 GCA_910588365.1 uncultured Oscillospiraceae bacterium
CTTCTGGCCCCCGGATACCTGATAGGGAAATTTCGCCAGGATGTCGGTGATGCCCAGTTTTCCAGCCACCTCTCGCACCCGGTTCTGTACCGTTCCGGGGTTCTGGTGATTCAGAGAGAGGGCCAGGCCTATGTTTTCCTCGATGGTCAGGGTATCCAGCAGATTGAAGTCCTGGAACACGAAGCCTAGGCGCTCCCTGCGGAATTGGGCCAGTTCCCCCTCGGAGAGGTCGGCCACGCTCACCCCGTCCAGCAGGATTTTTCCGGCGCTGATGGCGTCGATGGTGGAGATACAGTTGAGCAGAGTGGTCTTGCCGGAGCCGGATGCCCCCATGATGGCCAGGAACTCCCCGGCCTCCACATCGAAGCTTACTCGATCCAAGGCTTGCGTGACATTGCTTTTGCTTCCGTAATATTTTTCAATGTTTTGTACTTGCAGCATATCGTTTGCCTCCTTTGCTTGTGGCTCTATGGTACACCAAAAGCGAAGGCCGTTGTATCGAAGTCATATTGATTCGTCTTACAGTTTTGTAAGGTTTTTTTGTACCACATCCAGCATTGTGAACCGCGCAGAGAAAAAAGTAAAATGTGAACTGATTTATACATGACCGGCATCCCGGCGATTGCGCCGACAAGAACCTGTGAAAGCTCCCGAAAGCCCCACTATATAGTGGGGCTTTCGGGAGCCTTGCTTTCTGTGCATTTGCGCCATCTCTGACCGACACGATACGCTGTGACAGGGATACCGCTAAAAAGCCGCCGTTTTACGCTCCTCGTAATACGGCGGCTTTTATGGGCTGATTCACCTGAATAAGTAATATTTTGTCATGGTTTGTCAATTGCTGTTTGTCTCTTAGATGGTGCGGATACGCCAACCTCGCTGGCAGCCTCCATCTTGAACTTGTCCATGGCCTCGCGGGCCTCGGGAACATTGATGCGGTTGTTCTTCTTAGACATTTCCTTTTCTCCTTCTCCATTTTTTGCGGCAGCGCTGCGTACCGGCAGAGAAGGATTGGGCGGAGGAACCGCTCAAGACCTTTTCTGTTGGAGCTGCGCCGCAGAGCAGACGTTTTTGTCCTCCGCCCTTGCCGCAACCATATCATTTGCATTCCGGCTCCGAATATGCCGCCGGCGCATCCGGTAATTTTTTGCAGGAAAAAGGCGCAGTGTCTGTGTTTCAAAAAAGTAATGCTGCCACCTTTTTGAGAAAGGGGGCAGCGTCCCAGTCCGCCCTGGAGATGTTGACAGGGGGTGGCAGACATGCTAGACTGGCACCAGAAAAATCCGGCGCGGCGCGGGCCGCGCCCCGACAGGAGGAGCGCGACATGAAGCTTTTGACCAAGGCCAGCCCCGACGGAGGCGTGAGCCAGCGGGAGCGGGAGAATCGGCAGGTGGCCTATCAGGCGGCCTGCGAGGGGATGGTGCTGCTGAAAAACGACGGGGCCCTGCCCCTTCGGACAAAAAAGGTGGCGCTCTACGGAGCCGGCGCGTCCAGGACCATCAAGGGCGGAAGCGGCGCGGGGGAGGTCAACGAGCGCCACGCGGTCACCATCCTGGAGGGGCTCAGGGACCGGGGATTTGAGATCACCACCCAGCGGTGGATTGCGGACTTCGAGCGGGAGTATGCGGCTGCCGGGGCGGCCCACCAGGCGCGGCGGAGAAATCCCGCGAACTTTTTGGGCTCCAAAGCCATCATCGAGATGATGGACGGCTTCCGCGCCCCCTGCGGACCGGCCATCACCGGGGCGGACGTGGAGGAGAGCGCCACGGATGCCTGCATCTACGTCCTCAGCCGTCAGGCCGGGGAGAGAAGTGACCGGAGGGTGGAGCGGGGGGACCTGCTGCTCTCCGGCGAAGAGGAGGAGGCCATCCGCTTCTGCGCGGAGAAGTACGCGCACTTCGTGCTGGTGATCAACAGCGGCTCCGCACTGGATATGGCCTTCTTGGAGCATATTCCCGGCATCAACGCCATCCTCTATCTCTGCCAGCCGGGCGGCGAGGGCGGGAGCGCCTTTGCCGATGTCATCGGCGGGAAGGTGTCCCCCTCCGGCAAGCTGGCCGACACCTGGGCCTGGCGGTACGAGGACTTCCCCTTCGCCGGGGAGTACAGCTATCTCAACGGCGATCTGAGAAACGAGTTCTATCAGGAGGGCATCTACGTAGGCTACCGTTTTTTTGACAGCTTCGGCGTGGAGCCCGCCTATCCCTTTGGCTTCGGCCTGAGCTACACGGACTTCGCCATCCGCTGCAAAGGCATCTCCGTTGCGGAGGACGGCCGGCGCGTCACGGTGCGGGCCCTTGTGACCAACATCGGGGAGCGCTTCACCGGCAAGGAGGTGGCACAGCTGTACGTCTCCGCACCCAACGGTGCCCTGGACAAGGAGTACCAGTCCCTGGCCGCCTTCGCCAAGACGGAGCCCCTGGCGCCCGGGAGGAGCCAGGAGCTGGCACTCACCTTTGATCTGGCGGCGCTGGCCAGCTACCGGGAGGCGGACGCCTCCTACGTGCTGGAGCCCGGCAGCTACCTGCTGCGGCTGGGAAACTCCTCCCGGAGTACGGCCCTCGTGGGAACCCTCCAGCTGGAGCGGGAGGTGGTCCTCTCCCGGCACACCCACATCTGCCCCCTCCACCTGCCCCTGCGGGAGCTCCACGCGCCGGCCCACAGCTGGGGGCCCCTGCCGGACGGCCTGCCCCGCCTGACCATCCGCCCGGAGGCATTTGAGACGGTCGTCTGCACCTACGGCAATCTCCCGCTCTGTCCGGACGAGCGGGTGCGGCGAGCCCTCAGCCGGCTGAAGCTGGAGGACATGGCGGAGATCGTGGTGGGGGCCGGCATGTTCGGCGGCAGGCACCGGTTCCATCTGCCCGGGGCCGTGGGGAACACCACCAGCAGGCTCTGGGACCGGGGGCTGGCCAACGTGGCGCTGTGCGACGGCCCGGCGGGACTCCGCATCCAGCGCCGGTCCACGGTGGGGAAGAACGGCGCGGTCAAGCCGGTGGACCTGCCCCTCTCGGCCTTCGAGGCCGCGCCCGGCTTTGTGAAAAAGCTGGTGACGGGGAATCCGGAGAAGGAGGAGGTCCTCTACCAGTACGCCACCGCCTTCCCGGTGGCCGCCGCCCTGGCACAGAGCTGGAACACGGATCTCATGTACCAGGTGGGCCGGGCGGTCTACCGGGAGATGAAAGAGTTCGGCTGCACCTTCTGGCTGGCTCCGGCGGTGAACATCCACCGCAATCCCCTGTGCGGCCGGAACTTTGAGTACTTCTCCGAGGACCCCCGCCTCACGGGTGCCATGGCGGCGGCCCTGACCAGGGGCGTCCAGCAGGAGGAGGGGTTCTACGTGACGGTCAAGCACTTCGCCTGCAACAACCAGGAGGAGGGCCGCACGTCGGTGTCCAGCAACGTGGGGGAGCGGGCCCTCCGGGAGATCTACCTGCGGGGCTTTGAGAGCGTGGTTCGTGATGGCGGCGCGAAGGCCGTCATGACCGCCTACAACCGGGTCAACGGCGTGTACGCACCCAACAGCCACGATTTGTGTACCAAGGTCCTCCGCTGCGAGTGGGGGTTCGACGGCGTGGTGATGACTGACTGGTACGCCACCAGCCGGGGCCGGGCCAGCAGCGCCGCCGCCCTGGCGGCGGGCAACGACCTCATTATGCCCGGCGGACCCGGCTTCAAGGGGGAGATCCTCCGGGGTGTGCGCTCTGGGGTCATCACCGAGGCCGACGTCCGGCAGTGCTGCGGCAATGTTATCCGCGCCATCCTGAACAGCGCCATCCAGCGGGAGTACCAGTAGGCGGCCATTCTTTTCTTTGTGGACAAAGAAAAGAATCAAAAGAAAAACCTTTGCGCGAAACCGTGTTTCGCGCTTGGCCGTCAAACGAACGCAGCCGCCCCGGACAATCTCCGGGGCGGCTGTATCGCTTGATCTGACGGCTGTGCAAAGCGAACGCTTTGCGCAAAAATTCTTTTTGATTTCTTTTTCTTTTAAGAAAAAGAATGATTACAGATTTTGACGATCATATCGCCGCTGCCCACGTTGTAGCCGCTGCACGCGTAGACGGCGTTCAGCGTGCCGGTGGTGACCACGATGAGGGGCAGCTTCTCGGGATCCACGTACATGCGGCGGGCGATGGTCTCCACGTTGGGAACGAAGCTGTCGCAGCAGACCCGGATTCTCGGGAAGGTGTCCAGCACCTTTTTCAGCTTGGCGTTCTCCAGGGCCTCCTTCCCGTGCACCATGAAGACGATGTCCGCGGGGAGGTTCTGGAAGTCGGCCTCCTGCTCCAGCATCTCGTTGAGGATGTGCTCGGTGGGCTCCATGCCCTCCTCCAGCCACATGAGGACCGCCTTCTTCTCCGTCAGCTGGCTGCCCAGGACGGTCTGGCCTGCCTCGTCGCGGACCTTGAACTCGTCCAGGGCGAAGTTGTCCAGCATCTGGGAGAGATCCGCCTGGAACTTGCGCAGCTTGACGGTCTTCGTCCCGCCGTCCGCCAGGCGGAGGTGGTACTTGCTGGCGTGGATGCTGCCGTTGGGCAGGCGGTTGTCAGTGATGATCCGGTAATCGCCGCCATGGGCTGGGATCCGCAGCTGGTTGTTCTCCCACTTCTCATCGGACAGCTCCAGCCGCTGGTAAATGCCGTCCACCAGAAAGCTCACGGAGAAGTCCGGCCCGTACTGCCAGGTTTCCTCCGGCTCCTTCTCGAAGATCAGCGTGCCGCTGCCCTCGCTGAGGGGCTGTACCGGCTGGAAGGCGCCGTTCTGCCAGTACTCGGCCCCCTGGTCCACCGGATTCATCCGGGCGGCAACGCCCAGGGCGCGGCAGATGGAGACAAAGAGGATCTTCTGGGACAGGGGGCTGGCGTTCTTCACCGTCAGGGCCCCCACCGGCCGGGTGACAATCTGGCCGTATTCCACCGTGGGATCGAAGCCGATGTTCTCCTGGATATAGCGCCAGACCTTGGCCGGATCCGCCCGGAAAGCGGCTTTCTGCTCGTCGCCGAAGTAGTCCAGAATGAACTGGCGGTTCTTGGACAGGGGCTCGTTGAACACCCGGGGGCAGACGATGTAGGGATAGAACAGATCATCGCGCCCGGCGGCATAGCCCCGGGTCAGCGCCAGGGCCTCCCGCAGGATGTCCGGATCCACGTCCCGCCGGTCCTTCTTGGACAGGGTCAGCAGCAGGGCCTCCTTCTCCCGGGCGGTGAACGCGCCGTCCTCCAGGAAGCCGATGAGCCGCTCCACATTGCCGCGGCTCTCGAAGAGCAGATCGTAGATCTCCTGGCTGTAGCCGCCCTGCTCCACCACCGCCCGGGCCCGGGCCTCGCTGAACATCTCAGCCACCCGCTGCTCCCGCTTGGCGTTGGCGGCGGCGGTCTTTTTCAAGCCCAGCTCCTTCTGCTCCTCCGTGGGCTTCGCGCCGTTGACAATCTGATCCCGGGGGGCGACGGACACGAAGTCCTCCCAGGTGTCCCAGACCGGCGTCTCCGTCTGGAGCACGATCTCCACCTGATCGCAGTCCGGGGTGTAGACCATCCGCTCGCAGTGGAGGCTGTCCTTCTTCACATGGATGTTGATGGTGCCCAGGCCGCAGGTGAGGGCGGCGATGCCGTCCGCACCGGTGGTCACCACGGCGGCGGGGAAGATGTCGGAGTAGTTGAGAATGCCGAAGGACACCTGCGCACCCTCCACCGGCGCGCCGGCGGCATCCTTTACCGTCACGGTGAGGCGGGTGGTCACGGCGTAGAGCTTGAGGTTGTTGAGGAAGTTGGCCATGCCCACTTTGGAGATGACCTCCTCCCCGGAAATATCACTGAAGCAGCGGCTGTGGATGAGCATGGCCCGGCTGGAGGCGTTGGTGAACCAGCCCTTGTTGAGCACCTCCTCCGGCTCGCAGGCGCCCAGGAAATACCACTTGCCATCGCACCAGACCTCCACCCAGGCGTGGTTGTCGTCACAGTGGGCCCACCGGGGGGTGTAGATCTGCCGGGCCGGGATGCCCAGGGCGCGGAAGACGTTGACGCCGAAAGCGGACTCCTCGCCGCACCGGCCGTAGGCGGAGCGGTAGGCGCCCATGGCGGAGATGGTCCGGCCGTCAGTGGCCTGGTACATCACGTTTTCCGCGTTCCAGTAGTTGGCCTCCAGGATAGCCTCCCGCATGGAGAGGCCCTCCACCCGCCCGGCCAGCTGGCTGTGGAAGAACTTCCGGCAGTCGCACAGCTCCTCCTCGTTGACCCGGATGTGCAGCACGTAGTTGAGGAAGATATCCTCCGGCACGTCCTTGGCAAAGGGGGAGTGCTCGCGCAGATACACGCCGTGCTCCGCGCAGGAGAGGAAGATGGCAAAATCGTAGTTGGCCAGATCGCTGAGGGGGCTGTTGGCGCAGATCCACTTGGCCGCGAGGAGGACCTCCTCCGAAACCGAAGCTTTCGCCTCCTCCAGAGCCGCCAGCAGCTCCCGCTTCCGCTGGGCGCCGGCCCGCTCTAAGAGGGCGTCAAATTTGGACTGGGCGGCAGACGCCGCCTGCTGTGAAAAAATCATCATATTCCTCCTGGTGATAGTTGATTTCAAGACTCCTTCAAACAAGCCGCGGGAAGAAGCAGGCAAAAAGACAAGCTCAGACCAAACCGGGGTGAACTTGTCTTTCTGCTCAGGCTCCTATCTACTTTTCCGGGCAGCCGGCCCGCGGGGCGTGATTACGCAAAAGCGTGGACAATCTGGGCGCACTCGCGGAACTCCTGCTCGTCCGTCTGCCAGATCTCGTACTCGGACAGGGAGGGCAGGCCCATGGACACCGTGCTCTTGCGGTAGACCATGCCGCTGTCCAGCACGCCCTTCCGGCCGGTGGTGTGGAACACGCGGATGCCGGTGTGGTCGTGGATCTCCTGGATGTTCCACTTCTTCACGCCGCAGCCGGCCATGATGTCGATGCGGCCCGCAGCCTTGGCGTAGACCTCCTTCAGGATGTCCTTGCCGGCCACCACGTCGCTGGCCTGGCCGGAGGTCAGGATGGTCGTGCACCCCAGCTCAATGGCCGTCTCCAGGGCGGCGTAGGGGTCGCGGGTCATGTCGAAGGCGCGGTGGAGGGTGACGTCGATGCCGCCGGCGCACTCCATCATCCGCTTCATCTTCTCCACGTCCAGATCGCCGTCCGGGGTCAGCGCGCCGATGACAACGCCGTTGGCGCCCAGTTCACGGAAGGTCTTGATCTCCTCGCACATCTCCTCCATCTCGATGTCCGTATAGAGGAAGTCGCCGAAACGGGGGCGGATGAGGACGTTGATTTTCACGTCGCAGTCCCGCTGAACCTGCTTGAAGACGACCGGGGAGGGGGTGGTGCCGCCAATGGCCAGGTGGGCGCACAGCTCCAGCCGGTCCGCTCCGCCGCGGGTCGCGGCCACACAGGAGGCGTGGGAGTCCACGCAGGCCTCAATCAGTGGTTTGTTCATATGTCAGTTATTCTCCCTTCCTGCTCTTTTTCTCCGAAAAAGAGCCCAAAAGAAATTTTCATGGGCACTTACCTTACGCCGGCCGCGGGCAGGGAATGCCTGCGGCGCGGCGGGATTTGGCTGGCGGGGTATCAGCACTTGTGGCACGCCACGAAGTGGCCGGGCTCGACCTCCTTGGTCTCGGGCCGCTGCTCCAGGCACTCCTTGCCGCACTTCTTGCACCGGGCGGCGAAGGGGCAGCCCTTGGGCAGGTTGATGGTGCTGGGGATGTCGCCCTCCAGGATGATCCGCTCCTTCTGCAGCGTGGGATCGGGGATGGGCACGGCGGAGAGCAGGGCCTCCGTATAGGGGTGAACCGGATTGGCGTACAGCTGGGTCTTGGGAGCGGTCTCCACCACAAAACCCAGGTACATGACTGCAATGCGGTCAGAGATCATCTCCACCACCGACAGGTCGTGGGAGATGAACACGTACGTCAGCTTATACTCCTCCTGAAGACGGTGAAGCAGGTTGAGGACCTGGGCCTGGATGGACACGTCCAGAGCGGAGATGGGCTCGTCGGCGATGACCAGCTTGGGGTTCACGGTCAGGGCGCGGGCGATGCCGATACGCTGCTTCTGGCCGCCGGAGAACTCGTGGGGATAGCGTCCCGCGTGCTTGGAGCTGAGGCCCACGATGCCCAGCAGCTCGCCGACCACCTTGGCCCGCTCCTCGGCGCTCATATTGGTGTGGACAATCAGGGGCTCCTCGATCAGCTCGGAGACACGCATCCGGGGGTTCAGACTGCCCGCCGGATCCTGGAAGATCATCTGCATGTCCTTGCGCAGGGGACGCATCTCATCCTGGCTGATTTTGGAGATCTCCTTGCCCTGGAACCAGACCTCGCCGCTGTCCGGCACCAGCAGGTGGTTGATGATCCGGCCCGTGGTGCTCTTGCCGCAGCCGGACTCGCCCACGATGGAGAACGTCTCGCCCTCAAACACGTCAAAGCTTACGTTATTGACCGCGTGGACGAACTTCGTCGGCTTTCCCAACAGGGATTTGCCCACGGGGAAGGTCTTTGATACATTCTTTAAAGAAACAATTTTTTCCATTCTCAGCGTCCCCCTATCCTTCCTGTTTCAGCCAGCACCGGCACCGCTGGTTTTCGCCCACGGTGACCAGCGCCGGTTCCTGGGCGTGGCACTTCTCGGTGGCGTACTTGCACCGGGGCGCGAAGCGGCACCCCTTGGGCATGCTCGCCAGATCCGGCACGCTTCCGGGAATGCTGGGCAGCACCTTCACGCCGGATCCCAGCTTGGGCACGGAGGCGATCAGGCCCTGGGTATACGGGTGGGTGGGACTGGCGAACAGCTGCTCCACAGGGGCCTCCTCCACGATCTTGCCTGCGTACATGACAATCACCCGGGTGCACATCTCCGCCACCACGCCCAGATCGTGGGTGATGAGCAGAATGCTGGACTGGTCCTCTTTCTGCAGCTTTTTCATCAGATCCAGGATCTGTGCCTGGATGGTCACGTCCAGAGCGGTGGTGGGCTCGTCGGCGATCAGCAGCTGCGGGTCGCAGCTGAGTGCCATGGCGATCATCACGCGCTGGCTCATACCGCCGGAGAGCTGGTGGGGGTAGTTCTTCAGCACCCGGGGGGGATCGGGGATACCCACCTTGCCCAGCATGGCCGCCGCATGGCTGCGGGCCTCCTCCTTGCTCTTGTTGGAGTGGAGCATGATGGTCTCCATCATCTGCCGGTCAATGCGCATGGAGGGGTTCAGGGCGCTCATGGGCTCCTGGAAGATCATGCTCATGCGTCCGCCGCGGATGCTCCGAATCTCCGCGTCCGGCATCTTCAGCAGATCCTTGCCGTCCAGCAGGACCTGGCCATGGGTCACCTTGCCGGGCGTGTCCTTGAGCAGCTGCATGACCGAGAGGCTCGTCACGCTCTTGCCGCAGCCGGATTCACCCACCAGACCCAGAATCTCTCCCTTATAGATGTCGAAGGAGACCTTGTCAACCGCCGTGACGCTGCTCGTTTTGCTGGAGAAAAATTCGGTGCGCAGCTCGTCTACCTTCAGCAATACCTCTTGTTGCATATCGAAACTCCTTTTCCTATTCTCTCCGTCACTTGATCTTCGGATCCAGGGTGTCGCGCAGGCCGTCGCCAAAGAGGTTGAAGGCCAGAACGGTCACGAAGATGATCAGAGCCGGGAAATACATCATGTGGGGCGCGGTGGCCAGGTAGGTACGGCTCTGGGAGAGCATGGCGCCCCACTCCGGGTCCGTGACGTTGGCGCCGAAGCCCAGGAAGCTCAGGCTGGAGGCCGCCATGATGGCCGAGCCGATGCGCATGGTGAAGTTGACGATCAGGGACTGGATGGTGCCGGGGAAGATGTGCAGGAACAGGATGCGGCCGTCCTTGCAGCCTAAGCTGTGGGCCACCTCCACGTAGAGGGAGCCCTTGACGGCAAGGGTGGCGCTTCGCATCAGCCGGGCGAAGCTGGGGACGGTGAAGACCGCCACGGCGATAAACACGTTGAGGATGCCGGGGCCCAGCAGGGCCACGATGGCGATGGCCAGCAGGATGTCGGGGAAGCTGAAGAGCACGTCCGCGCCGCGCATGACCAGCATCTCGATCCAGCCGCCGTAGTAGCCGGCCAGCAGGCCCAGGACCGTGCCCAGGGCCGCGCCCACAACCACAGAGCTGAGGGACACGCCCAGGGTCAGGGGCGCGCCGGCCAGAATACGGCTGAAGATATCCTGGCCGAACTGGTCCGTGCCGAACCAGTGCTCCGCAGTGGGGGGAGTGAGGATGTTTTCGTAGTCAAATTCCGACGGATCATAGGGGGCGATATAGGGGCCGATGAGGGCGATAATCAGCAGTAAGACCATAACAAAGAACGCCGCCACGGCGGTTTTGCGCTTTAAGAACTTCTTGATGAACTCCTTGGTCTTGCTGCTCTTATCCGCCAGTATATTTTCGTCAATATAGCTTTCCTCGAAGGAAACAGTAGTCTCCTCGCGCTCGTTGGGTGTATTCGACATGGTATCCTCCTCCTTCGGTTAGTCGTAGCGGATCTTGGGGTTGATAACGCCGTAAAGCAGGTCCACGATCAGGTTGATCAGGACGTACTGCACGGCAAAGATCATCAGCAGGCCCTGGATAGTTGGATAGTCCCGGAAAGAGATGGAATCCGTCAGCAGGCGTCCCATGCCGGGGATGGAGAAAATGGTCTCGGTGATCACGGAGCCGGAGAGCAGGCCGCCGATCTGGAGGCCCAGGATGGTGACCACCTGGATCAGGGAGTTCTTGAAAGCGTGGCGGAACATGACGATGGACTCCTTCTGGCCCTTGGCGCGGGCGGTGCGCACGTAGTCCTCCCGCAGGGTCTCCAGCATGGAGGACCGGGAGTACCGGGCCAGGGTGGCCATGATGCCGGTACCCATGACGATGGAGGGCAAAATGAAGCTTTTCCACGATTCCAGCCCCGCCGTGGGCAGCGCGCCCAGCTTGACGGCAAAGACCTGGATGCCCACCAGACCCAGGACGAAGCCGGGGGCGGACAGGCCGCAGATGGCGATGAGCATACCGCCCAAATCAACCCATGTACCGCGCTTGATGGCGCAGATCACGCCTATGAAAATACCAACGAAGGGGGCCCAGATAAGGCCCGCGAACACCAGCTGAATGGTGAACTGGAACCTGGACCAGATCAGCTCGGAAACGGGGATGTTGCTCTTCATGCTCCGGCCCATGTTGCCGGTGAGCAGACCCTTCATGTAGTCAAAATACTGCACAATCAGAGGCTTGTTCAGCCCGAATTCCTCCCGGATGGCCTCGACCTCATCATAAGTGGCCTCCAGGCCGGCGATCTGCCGGGCCGGGTCGCCCGGCAGGAGATGGATAAACATGAATACAAAAATGGAGATGATCAGCATCAGGGGAATTGTTTCCAGAAGACGTCTGGCAGCGTATCTGCCCATTGATATACCTCCCTCTTAATAATAGGGGAACGGAGCAGGAAGAGGTTCCTGCTCCGTTCCCGAATTCTTAGAACCCGCGTTTATAAATGCTGAGACAGTTCATACGGGGCTAAATTGGCACAACAGACAATCCGGAGATTACCCCTCCAGACCTATGGTGCGGAATACGTAGGTTCCGCCGGGCTTGTAGATCAGGCCGGAGACCTCCTTGCGGTAGGCGCTCACGCTCTCGTCGTTGCCCAGGAACATCCAGGGGCACTCCTCCCAAGCGATAGCCTGGGCCTTGGCGTAGGTCTCGGCGATCTCCTCGGTGTCGCTCATCTTCAGCGCGTCGTCCAGCAGCTGGTTGAACTCGGCGTTGTTCCAGAAAGCGGTGTTGTAGCCGTCGGGCGGGAACTTCTCGCCGTGGAGGATGTTGCGCATGGAGCCGTCAGCCTCGTAAGAACCAGAGCTCCAGTTGACGTACCACATCTGGACGGTGGTGCTCTCCAGGGGGGCGCTGGTCAACTCGGCGTTGGCGGTGGACTCGTTGGGCAGGAGCTTCACGTTCACGCCGATCTGGCTGAGCTGCTGCATGACGAAGGTGGCGCCCCTCTGCTCAAGGGAGGTGTTGTCCACGATGATCTCCACATCGAAGCCGTCCTCGAAGCCGGCCTCCTTCATCAGGCTCTTGGCCTTCTCCAGATCAACCTTGTAGGGAGTCTGGGGGGAGTGGTAGAGGATGGCGGTGGAGAAGATGGAGGTGGGCTCCACGGCGTAGCCGTTGAAGACGACCTTGGCGTAGGCCTCGCTGTCAAAGGCGTAGTTGAGCGCCTGACGGACGCGCTTGTCGGCGAAGGGCTTGCGGCCGTCGGGCAGGGCCCACTCGGTGTTCAGGGTGACATAGCGGTAGGTGATGCCGGGAACCACGTCCAGCACCAGGTTGGGATCGCCCTCAACAGTGGCGGTATCGGTGAGGGGCACGGGGGTAGCCAAATGGGCCTCGCCGGTCTGGAGCATGGCCAGGCGGGCGGCGTCCTCGGGAACAACCTTGAAGGTCAGAGAGTCAACCTTGGGGCCGTCCTGCCAGTAGCTTTCGTTGCGGACCATCTTGGTGTAGCCGCCGTCCACGCGCTCGGAAAGGACGTAGGGGCCGGTACCGGCGGAGTTCTTGGCCAGATAGTCGTCCACGTCGTCACGGGCCAGGGCCTTGGGGGAGACGATGCGGGTCTGGGTGATCTTGTTGATGAAGGTGTTGTTGGGCTCCTTGAGGATAATCTGGCACTCATAGTCGCTGATGACCTTCACATCTTCCCAGTCCTTGACGGTCCGGTAGAGGCGCAGGGACTCGTTGTTGATGCCGCGCTCATAGGTGGCGCGGATCGCCTCGGCGGTGAAGGGCTCGCCGTCGTGGAAGGTGATGCCCTCGTTGAGTTGGAAGGTGTAAGTACGGCCGTCCTCGGACACCTCCCAGCTCTTGGCCAGCAGGGGGATGACGTTGGTTTCCCTGTCAAAGGTCAGCAGGGCCTCGTACATCTCATCAAGGACCTGGTTGGAGGCGCCGTTGCTGCCGATATGGGGGTCCATGCTGGTGGCGTCCGCCTGCATGGCGACCACAAAGTCCTTGGTGCCGGAAGCCGCGGGCTCGGCGGGGGCGTCGGTCTTGGTGTCGGTGGGGGCGTTGGCCGCCGGCTCCTTGGTGTTATTGGCCGGGGCGTTGGGGGTGTTGCCGCCGTTGCCGCCGCAGGCCGCGAGGCCCAGGACCATGACGCAGGCTAGCAGAAGTGTGATGAGCCGCTTCGTTCTTTTCATTCTCAATTCCTCCCAGAGTTGGTGTTGCGATGCGCCTTGGCGAATCGCACAAGCTTTGGCTGCCAGTCCGCCGCAAATCCCGCTCAAACCGCCGGAACACAGAGGGTTTCCGTGATACAAAAACAAGTTCCCGCCTGGACATCTGCCAGGCGGGAACGCGCGGGAACCCCGCGCGTTCAAGGGATTTGTTAGGAGTATACAACAGAAACTGGCTGAAACCTGGGCTTATTATAGCTGATTACACGAAATCGCGCAACCCCTTCTTGCCGCCAATACATTTTTTCGACATTCTGCCAACAAGGACAGGGAGGCTTTTGTGCGTTTTGACGGGCCGCCGACAAAACCGCTGTAAAAACGCGGCTCCGCCCCGGCGGGCGTCGCGGAGCGGGATCAGTCCCGCTCCAATCCGGCGGCCAGGTAGTAGAGGGTGCTGACCGCCGTGCCGGTGGCGCCGGAGACCTGGTGCTGCCACTGGGGGCTTTTGCCGTCGGCGGTGCCGGCGATGTCCAGGTGGAGCCAGGGCAGCTTCTCGGTAAAGCCCTTGAGGAACAGGCCGGCCGTGATGGCGCCGCAGCCGTCCTTGCTGGTGTTACGCACGTCGGCCAGATCGCTTTCGATGAGCTTCTCATACTCCCGGAAGGCGGGCATCCGCCAGTACTTCTCTCCGGAGAGGGCTGCGGCGGCCTCCAGCCGGCCGTACCAGCCGTCGTCGCTGGCCATGACGCCGGCGGCCACGTAGCCCAGCATGGCCCAGATGGCGCCGGTGAGGGTGGCCACGTCCACCAGACGGGTGCAGTGCTCCTGACGGATGGCCCAGGTGAGGCCGTCCGCCAGAATCAGCCGGCCCTCGGCGTCGGTGTTGAGGATCTCGATGGTCCGGCCGGAGAGGGAGCCGATGACGTCGCCCGGGAGGGCGCTGGACCGGGAGATGCGGTTTTCACAGGCGGGAATCACCGCCGTCACGTTCACCGCCGCGCCGGACGCCGCCAGGGCGCGCACCGCCATGGAGACCGCCGCCGCGCCGGCCATATCCCCCTTGATGCCCTCCATAGAGTCCCTGGCCTTCAGGGAGTAGCCGCCGGTGTCCACCGTGACGCCCTTGCCGACGAGGCCCAGCCGCTCGGCGCTCTCCGGCGCGCCGGTGTAGCGCAGGGCGATCAGCGCGGGGGGATTGCCGCTGCTGTCGCCCACGGCCAGAAGGGCCTGCAGGCCCAGCTCCGCCAGCTCGTCCCGGTGGTAGATCTGGACCTGGACCGGCAGGCCCTCCATCAGCTCCGTCAGCTCCCGGGCGAGGCGCTCCGGCGTGAGCAGGTTGGCGGGGCGGTTGACCAGGTTCCGGGCGGTCATGATGGACCGGGCGAGCAGCAGGGCGGTCTCCAGCTCCCCGTCAGTCCAGCCCTCGCCTCCGGCGAAGAGCTCCAGCTCCGGCTCCCAGCGGTCCGAAAGGGTGAATTTCTTCTTGTACGCGCCGCCGTAAATTCCCTCCAGAGCGGCGCAGATGCCCGCCTGCCCCAGCTCCGCGGCTGCGGTGAGATCAAAGAGGCAGCTCCTGCACTCCAGATCCAGGGCGGTCTTCACCGCTTTGCCGTAGACCTCCTTGCAGGCCAGGGGGGTCCACTCCTCCCCGCGGCCCACGGTGATGCGGGCGGGGCCGCCCTCCTCCAGGGCGTACCGGGTTTTCAGATACTCCCCCGCGATGGGAAGGGCCTGGGCCTGGATGGGCTGCTGGTTGTATCGTTTCATAATGTTCTCCTCCTCTCCGCCGGGCGGACCGGCGGTGTTTATGAGGCCAGTATAGCATAGATCGCTTTTTCTTGAAAGGATGAGAATGAAAAAAGTTATTCCGACGGCAAACACCCTTACCCTCCCCGAACAGGGCGGTCCCCGATGGACTCCGGCCATAGTACGCAAAAAAGCCGCCCCTTTTCCAGGACGGCTTTCTGCGTGATGTGATGGTTTTCACAATATTATAGCAATCCTCGAAAATACCAACAGGCGGCGCCCGCCTATCCGACGCTATAGCTCCCGCGCACCAGCAGCACGGCCTCGCTGGAGGCGGACACGCCCCGCTTGTCCGTCATAAGATAGAGGTGGTTTTCCGCCAGGGCTTCGCCGCCGCCCAGGGCGCCGCCGGTGGTGGTGTCCACCAGTCCCGGGTGCCCCCCGGCGGTGCAGATCGCCTCGCCGCTGCGGAGGATGAGCTCGCACCCGGCCGATCCGGAGAGCGTCTGGCCCGGGGAGAGGGTGACGGCGGCATAGGTCGGGGACGCTTCGGAGACGGAGCCGCCGGGCGCATCGCGAAGCTCCCGCTCCGCCTGGCTGATGAGCTTGTCCGCCTCCTCCAGGACCGCGGCGTCCCGCTCGCGGGCGGCCTTGTCCACCTTGTCCAGAATCTCCTTTGTGAACGTCTCGTTGAGGTAGCTGAGGGTCACCAGAGGGTCCCCCTGGGAGCCCGCGCCGCCGGAGAGGGCGGCAAACGCGGTAAGCGCCATTGCCGCCAGGAGGACGCAGGCAAACAGCCGGAGCTTGTTTTTCATCATTGGGGGGCACTCCTTTTTGTCCATATGTAAGCCCCGTTTTTCAGGTCCGCGGCGGTTTTCCTGCCGCGGACCTGCCGCTCCTGTGCTGGACCTGCCCGGAATTTATACCAGCCTGTCGCTGTGCAGGCCAAAGCTGACCGCGATTGCCGCGTCAACCTGGTCCATCAGTTCCTTGTCCACGCGCCCCATCTTTTCCCGCAGACGCCGCTTATCCAGCGTGCGGATCTGTTCCAGCAGGACCACAGAATCCCGGGTAAGTCCATACTTTTGCGCTGCCAATTCGATATGTGTGGGCAGCTTCGCCTTGCCGGTCTGGCTGGTGATGGCCGCCGCAATGACGGTGGGGCTGTATCGGTTCCCTGTATCGTTTTGAACGATCAGCACGGGACGGACGCCGCCCTGCTCGCTCCCCACTACCGGGCTGAGGTCGGCATAATAGATGTCCCCGCGTTTTACGCTTGTATCCACAAAGTTCACACTCCGCCGGAAGAAGTGCCCGGCCTGACCGGACCACTATCATTCTCCCACGCTACCGCGGAATTTATACAGCGCCCCCATAAAACGGCTGTCCGCCGCCGGACGGGGGTTGCTTTCGTCCGGGGTTTTCCTGCCCCCGGATTATCCTATGCGGCCGGAGCGGCGGAGGTGCCGCCGTCTACAGCGGATGGAAGACAGGCTCCATCCGCCGGAAGGTGCACAGCTCCCGGAAGCCGATTCTCCGCAGCTCCCGGCGGGCCTCGCCGAACCGGTCCGCCAGGTGCTCCGTCTCGTGGGAGTCCGATCCCAGCGTCAGCACCCGGCCGCCCAGATCGCGGTACAGCTCCAGAATGCGCCGGGAGGGAGTCAGGTCCTTCAGACCGTACTTGAAGCAGGAGGTGTTCAGCTCAATGCCCCTGCTCTCCGCGATGGCCTTTCGGAGAATCTTCTCCACCAGCGGCAGGATCTTCTCGTCCGGGTAGTCCCCGCACCGGTCGTAGCGCTTGATCATGTCCAGATGCCCCAGGACGGAGTAGGCGCTGTAGACCTCCATCACATCCAGAATCGCCTGGTAGTAGGCGGTCTGAAACTCCTCCTGGGTCTTTCCCTTCTGAAACTCCTGGTTCCAGAACTCCCTGCCGTCAACCTGGTGGTTGCTGAGGATGACGAAGTCAAAGGGCCACTGGTCAAAGTCAGCACGGAACTGCCGGGCCGTGCCCGTCTGGACGCCGAACTCAATCCCCCGCCGGATGACGATGCGCCCGGCGTACTTCTCCTGGAGCCGCGCCGCCTCGGCGAAATAGGCGGCGTAGTCGCAGTTGAGGACGGTTTTGATTCCGTGGTCCACGTGCTCGGTGAAACACACCTCGTCCAGGCCCAGATGGATGGCCCGCAGGACCATGTCCTCCATGGGGGTCCGGGAGTCGTCGCTGAAGGAGGTGTGCAGATGGTAGTCGGCAAACATGGCGGACTCCTTTCTGTGAAGAAATGCAGCATACTGGACCATACCACATTTGAGCGGCTCTGTCAAACCTCCGGCGGCAGGGGACCGGCAATCCGGCAGACACGCCTGTCTGCAAAAATTCGGTTCGAGGTGTACGGACGCGTACAACTTCGGGCCGATTTTTTTACAATATGAGGGGGGATTATTTTATCCGGGAAAGGGGGTGAGTGTATGGAGGGCATCGCGGTGGCGCTCATCGGTCTGGCGGGTTCGGCCCTGGGGTCCATCCTGGGGGTGCTGGCCTCTGCCAAGCTGACCAGCTACCGGCTGGAGCAGCTGGAGAAAAAGGTGGAGGTCCACAACAAGGTCATCGACCGGGTGTACAAGCTGGAGGAGCGCACGGAGCTCCAGGAGGAGAAAATCAAGGTGGCAAACCACAGAATCGGCGATCTGGAGAAGAAGAATGGATGAACGGGCGAAAACGAGCTGCCGTGAGCGCGGTAAACAAGCGCCGCGGCGGAGCTGAAACCTTGAAATCGGCCGGATTCGTGCCGGACGGTTTGAGGCAAATCAAAGGACCCGCGCGCAAAGCCGGCGAAGCGGGCCGCGCGGAGAGAGGAGAATATCTATGAGCAAGGCTGTCATCAAACGCCTGGAGAACCTGCTGAGCGTGAAGAGTCTGGTGACATTGATGCTGACGGCGGTGTTCACGGTCATGGCGCTGCGGGGTGCCATCTCCCAGGACTTCATGACCGTGTACGCCGTGGTCATCGCGTTCTATTTCGGAACACAGAGTCAGAAAGTACAGGAAACAGCGGAGGGCGGCGGCAATGGCTAGAGACGTGCTGAACATCGCCTGCGGGCAGCTGGGCGTCACCGAGAGCCCGGCGGGGTCCAACCGGACCAAGTACGGGAAATGGATGGGGCTGGATGGACAGCCCTGGTGCATGTCCTTCGTCCAGTGGTGCTTCCATCAGGCGGGGACGCCCCTGCCCCATAAGACAGGCAGCTGCTCCGCACTGCTGAACTGGTACAAGGCGAACCGGCCGGCGTGTGTCGTGAAGGACCCCCAGCCCCGGGACATCATCATCTACAATTTCGGCCACACCGGCATTCTGGAGAGCGCCGGCACAGCCACCGTCACCGCCATTGAGGGCAACACCTCCCCCGGCCATTCCGGCAGCCAGGAAAACGGCGGCGGCGTGTTCCGCAGGACCAGGAGCAAAACGCTGGTGAGGGCATACATCCGGCCCTTTACAGAGAAAAAGGAGGAAAAAGCAGTGGCAGCAGAAAAACGGTACAATACCCTGGCGGAGTGTCCGGCCTGGGCGCAGGATACGGTGCGCAAGCTCATCCGCCACGGCTCCCTGGGCGGCGGCACCGGGAAGACGGACGGCCAGGGTCTGCCCGCCGATCTGAACCTCAGTGCGGATATGCTCAGAGTCCTTGTGACCATGGACCGGGAGGGCGCCTGCGGGAAATAGAAGAAGGCCGGGGAGCCCGCTCCCCGGCCTTGCTGCGGCCTGTTGGCCGATACGTTGGACCGTGTGACTGACATACTTCCCTTCCAATTTGTTCCTGTATCCGCTATCCTTAGTCTTAGAGCCTGTTTAACATCTCCCCGCGCCCGCCTTGGCGGCATATTTTCCGCCCTGACTGCGTTAAAAATCCTTGCAATCCGTCAGGATTCTGCAACAGGCGCATCGAGCGCCTGTGCAGAATAATCGTGCATGACCCC
>CAJUQS010000080.1 GCA_910588365.1 uncultured Oscillospiraceae bacterium
CCTGCGGGCCATCGGCTATGACCGGAACAACGAGTTCACCGGTCCCAGCTGGCAGATTCAGACCGCCGCCACCGCACGCAACCGCGGCATTCTGAAGAACATCGCCGAGGGCACCCTGGGCGGCGCCGCTACCCGTGAGGCTGTTGCCGAGATCCTCTGCCAGACCATCCTGGTGCCTGTGGCCGACTACTCCCTGGCCTTCGGCTACCGCACCACCGATGCCAACGGCAAGGACAACGAGACCCTCGCTTACAAGACCTTCAAGATGGAGAAGATCGACGGCGTGGTCATGGCCAACGAGTACGCCAGCCTGACCGCCTCCACCCCCCTGCCCGCCGGCCAGACCACCCTGGGCGAGCGCACTCTGAATGTCACCTCCACTCTGGACGACATCGGTGAGAGCCGCTACGTCTATGTTGTGCCCCAGACCGGCACCACCCGCTATGACCTGAAGTGCAGCAAGGTCTACGAGACTGAGGGCATGAACAAGGTCTATGAGAGCGTCAACAAGGAAGACATCAAGGATGCCAAGTTCAATACCGTCACCGGTATGACCAAGGATGCCTCCACCGAGCAGTACATCAACTTTGGTCCCAGCACCAACTGGACCTCTGATTGGCGTATCCGCTACGTGGTCTCCCTGAACGTTGATAAGAGCACCGTTACCGCAATCACATCTCCCAATGCTGCTATAGCCTGCCCGCCATGGAGGCCAACATGTCCCTCAAGGACTATCTGGACAGCTTCACCTTTATCGGTGACGGCAAAGCGGAGTTCTACTTCGTGAAGGCCAATGCCGTTGGCGAGGCACCTGTTAAGGTTACCCTCCGGAACGGCGGATACGATGAGACCGAGTATCTGGCAGCGATTTCTGCTGGCGTCCATAGCGCCTACACCGTTGACAACGCCTACGTTGTGATTACCTCCGCGGACGGAACTGTTAAAGGGCCTATCAACGATGCCGCTGCTGAGACTCTTAAAGCTGCCAAGACCGCAGCCGAGACTGCTGTCAAGCAGGCTGTTGCGACTAAGCTGAAGATGAGCGTCGCGGATCTGGAGAACGCCAGCCCCGAGGTCCAGGCCATGGTTGCCGCTATGGTGCAGAGCGTCAGGAATGCTAAGTCCATGAGTGCTCTGGCGGCCGCCCTTGGTGTTCCCGCGGACACTCAGATCTCTGTTGACAGTAGTACTGGCGCTCTGACGCTTAAGGACGCTGAAGATAAGACAGTGACTTTGAACCCGGATGGCATCAAGACCGAGGACGAGAACGGCAATACTGTGGAAACAATCAAGCCCAGTGATGTCGCCCCTGTCGATACGATTACAGAGGCTCTTGTTGACGGCAAGCTGACCAAGGATGTTAACCTGGCTTCTACCGCGACCATCAGTGAGGCGACTGTTATCGACATGAACGGCCACACCATCACCGGTCCTGAGAGTGGCAATGTGTTCACTGTTTCTTCGGGAAGTCTGACTCTCACGAACGGCAAGATTTCTGTCGCCGAACGGCAGAACGGAATTGCACTTGGCGGAACGGGTGCTGTAGTCAATTTGACCGATGTAGACATCTCTGTTGATAGCAACACTAGTGGACGCGCCCTTTATGTGTCGCCCGTTGGTGGTGAGAAGCTGAATATCAAGGGTGGTTCTTTCAGCGTTGCAGGCCAGACTTCCGCCCTTCATGTCAACGGTACCAACACGCTTCCTGTTGAGATCACCATTGATGGTGCGGAATTTACCAGCACTTACGCGACGATTTGCCCCATTTACCTTGCTGGCGTTAACAAGACTACCATCAGCAACACCACAATCAATGGTGATGTTGGTATTGAGATCCGTAATGGCAGCTTGACTATCGAAGATGGCACCGTCATTAACTGCACCAACTCTACTGCTGTTGAGTTTGGCCCCAATGGCAATGGCGGTACGATTGACAGCGGCGCTGGCATCGTTGTGAGCCCCCACACTCCCGCGACTGTCAACCTGTCTGTGAAGGTTAACGCTGTGACGATCAACAATGCTGACCGCCCCATCTGGCTTGTGAACTTCCAGAATGTCGCTGGCCGGACTGGTCTGGTCCAGATTGCTAAGACCGTGGATGTTCCTGTCACGGTTAACCAGGTCACGAAGGCCGAGGCCGGAGCTGGCGTCTGGACTGCTGAGGAGAACGCCGCTGGCAATTACAACCGCTACAACTTCTCTCAGGCTGCTGCTCCCCAGGCCTGATCACACCGCACAATATCTTTACTCAAGCAAACACCCCCCAAGGGCTTCGGCCCTTGGGGGGTCCCCTTTTATTTGAACGCGATGTAGTCGTAACCCCTGCCCGACTCATTGAGGTTGGGGTACGCGCCGTAGATGGAGGGCTCAAATGGGTAGACGGTAAATCCGGTATCCGTGATCTTGATGCGGCTTTTCATGAGATTTCCGGCAGTCATGGCAAAATACCGGTCAAAATCCGTGGTGATGTTGGAGGTGACAGTGGAGCGCATCCCGGAGACAATCACAAACGCGGGCTTAAAACCCAGGTTAATGTCCTGGGGTTCGCTTTTGCCGGTGTAGCTGCCCACCACATAGGGCCTGGCGGCTGCGGCGGCGTTGGCGGTCTGTTTGGCCTCGGAGGCGTCAGCGCGGGCGGCATTGGCGGTGGCGGCGGTTTTGGTCATGCCGGACTCGATGGAGGTGTTCATGGCGTTGAAATCATCCATCATGATCCGTTCCTCCTTGACCCACTGGGGCAGGCGGTAGTTCTTGGTGTAGTTCATATTGTGTTCTCCTTCTGAAATGATTTTGTGACGGCGTGGATCGGACGACGGCCCCGTCGAAGCGCCGCGTCCGATTTTTCTGCAAGCAAAAAAACCGTTACACATAGGTGTGTAACGGGGGGAAAGTTGTATGTTACTGTGCAACGTCAACTTGCACAATCATTTGAGTCGCGTCATTGGGCTGCGCCCAACGACCGCTCCGGCGGCGCAAGCGCCGCCCAGGTGACGAGATGCCCATGACTTTTACGTTTCATTGGTGTGGATTTACCATTACCATCCGCGTAAAAAGGGACAGCCGTCACCCGGCACGGTGACGGCTGTCTTGAGTAGCCGCTAAAGCATAGGGGCTGACCACGTATCCGCAGCGCCCTTTCCATGTTTATTATACCTGAATTCGTGATTTTGTCAATGGGGAACCACGCGAAACGGCAGTTTCGCGCAGAAGTTTCTTTTTGATTCTTTTTCTTTTCAAAGAAAAAGAATGACTGCCTCTCCATGAAAAAAGAATGAATTTTCTGCAAACGGCCCCTGACGCACTTGCGGCGGGGGCTGTTTTATGATAAAATACGTCAGTTACTGTACATGCGGCGGGGAAAATTCCCCAGGAAATAAGATAACGCGAGGAAAGATTTATGGAAATCACACAGGGCGTGCGCTTTGATACGCTGGGGCTGTCCCCGGAGATGATGCGCGCGCTGGAAAAAAAGGGCTATGAGCTCTCCACCCCCATTCAGGCGGGGTGCATCCCCCCCATGATGGACTGGCAGGACGTCACCGCCAAGGCCCCCACGGGCACGGGCAAGACCTTCGCCTTCGGCATCCCCATCATCGAGCACATCGACATGGAGTCCGACCAGGTCCAGGCGGTCATTCTGGCGCCCACCCGGGAGCTGGCCATGCAGATCACGGCCGAAATGCGGGAGCTGGCCCAGTACAAGCCGGGCATCCGCATGGTGTGCCTCTACGGCGGCCAGCCCATCGGCAAGCAGATTGACGCGCTGAAGAAGCGCCCCCAGATCGTGGTCGCCACCCCGGGGCGGCTCCAGGACCACATGAAGCGCCGCACGGTGCGCATTGACAGGACGCAGACCGCCATCCTGGACGAGGCGGACCGGATGCTGGATATGGGCTTCATCCACGATGTCACCAAGCTGCTGGACCAGATGAAAAACCGGAAGAACCTGGGCCTCTTCTCCGCCACCATCAGCCGCGAGGTCATGGACATCGCCTGGGTCTACCAGCGGGATCAGGTGGAGATCACCGTCCGGGCCGACGAGGAGAACAAGCCGGATATCCACCAGTACCGCCTGGAGCTGACCATGAACGGCAAGGTGGACGCGGTGGAGAAGATCCTGGAGCAGGAGCGGTTTGACCGCGTGATGATCTTCTGCAACACCAAGGGCAACACCGAGCGGGTGACCAAGCTGCTGCAGATGCGGGGCGTGGACGCCCAGTGCATCCACGGCGACATCCCCCAGGAGAAGCGGGAGAAGGTCATGGCCCGGTTCCGCCGCGGGGAGCTGCGGGTGTTCGTGTCCACGGACGTGGCGGCCCGGGGCATCGACGTGGACGATGTGGACGCGGTGTTCAACTACGATGTACCCGACGAGAACGAGTACTACGTCCACCGCATCGGCCGCACGGGCCGGGCCAAGCGCCACGGCGTGGCCTATACCTTTGTCACCGACTACCCCGGCATGGTGCGCCTGAACGACATCGCCAAGCACACCAAAAACGACATCCAGCCGGTGAAGTTCGACGAGGACGGGAAGCTGATCCCGCTGGAGACGAAGTAATGGGACCCATGAAGAAGATGCGCCTCTCTTTGGCGTGCGCGCTGCTGGCGGCGCTGACGGCGCTGTCCGCCTGCGGGAGCCCCCGGAACACGCCTGCCGGCAACGGCGGCAATTCCGCCGCCGATGCCCCGAGCGTGGAGGCGGCGGCTGCCCGGACGATCACAGTCAGCCTCTCCGCCGCCCAGGACACCCTGGACCCGGCCAGCGCCACCGCCCCGGGCAGCGAGACCATTCTGCACCACCTCTTTGAAAACCTGATGCGCTGGGAGGACGGCGGCGACGGCTGGGCGGTCCTGGCACCCGGCCAGGCGGAGAGCTATGAGGTGGACACGGACTTTTCCGGCAGCTCCACCTATACCTTCACCCTCCGGGAGGGCCTCCTCTGGTCCGACGGGAAGCCTGTCACGGCAAACGACTTTGTTACCGCCTGGCGGCGGCTGGCCAATCCCTCCAACAACCTGCCCCACCGGGAGCTGCTGCGGGACGTGGCCGGCTACGGCGCGGTCCAGGAGAGCATGGACGCCTCCCAGCTGGCCGTGTCCGCCCCGGACGAGCGGACCTTCGTGGTGACCCTGGCGGGGAGCCCCGCCTACTTCCTGGAGGAGGTCTGCGCCAGCGCCTACACCATGCCGGTGCGGGAGGATCTGGCGCTGGACAGCTCCTGGGGCAGGAATGCCGCGGCCACCGTCACCAACGGCCCCTACACCGCCGTGCAGTTTGACCGCTCCCTGGTGGCACTGGAGTTCAGCCCCAGCTATAATAGCAATCACACCGGGAACCGGGATGTCCCCGCGCAGATTCACTTCCTGACCAGCCGGGACGGCGACTATGAAAAATTTCTCAGCGGTGAGCTGGATCTGGTGACCGATCTTCCCGGCGAGGCCCCCCAGGAGCTGGCGGAGAGCGGCCTGTGGACGCCGGAGCCGGTGTCTGCCGCCTGGGGCGTGCTGCTGAACACCCAGCGCCCCCCCTTCGATGATGCCAGCGTCCGTCTGGCCTTCCGCCTGGCCGTTGACAGCCGGGCGGTGGTGGAGGCCATAGGGGATCCGCTCCTCCGGAGCGCCGCGGGGCTGATCCCCTACGGGGTCAGCGACTACGGCCAGCGGGTCCTGGCGGAGGAGGCCCCGGAGGAGGAGACCGCTCTGCCGGATCCCAACGCGGCCCCGGCGCAGGAGGAACCGGATCCCGTCTGCTGGGACTTCCGCGCCCACAGCCTGGAGAAGGTGACGGCGCCTGCGGAGCAGGACTACGGCGCGGACTGCGTCCGGGCCCGTTCTCTGCTGGCCCAGGCCGGTTACGCCGGCGGCGCCGGGTTCCCGGCGGTGGAGTACCTGTATGTGGACAGCAGCCTGGGCCGGGCGCTGGCCGGGGTTCTCCAGAGTATGTGGCAGGAGCAGCTGGGCGTCTCCGTGACCCCCCGGGCCGTGAGCCAGGAGGAATATGACGCCAGCGTGGCGCTGGTACCCCTGCCGGAGGAGGTCCTGGGCGAGGAGCCCGTCCCCGGCCAGGTCGGCACTCTGCCGGAAACCACGGGTGAGTTTACCATGGCCGCCCAGGTGATAACCCCCTCCTTCAGCGACGCCGGCGTCCTGCTGGAGCGCTGGTACAGTCAGAGCGGCGAGAACGTCACCGGCTACACCAGCGGCGCCTTCGACATCCTCATCGACGCCGCCCGGGCCGCCGCCGCCCCCGAGGTCCGTGACGCCTACCTCCACGACGCGGAGGCCATCCTGCTGGAGGACGCGCCGGTGATCCCCGTCTGCTGCCAGGGCGGCAGCTTCCGGCTGGCGGAGGGCCTCTCCGGCCTCTACCGCGCTCCCGATGGGGTGTACTTCCTCTATTACCTGGAGGGGTAGGCATTTCTTCCTTTTCTTTTGAAAAGGAAAAAGAATCAATAAAGAAACCTTTTGGGCGAAACTGCAGTTTCGCCATGTTGCTTTTGCAACTGTAGAGTGCGCGCTTTACCTGTATACTGATATTGTGAACCATTTAACAAACCGTGGGAAATCAATCATGATGGAGGAGGAACACATCTCATGAACAGTTGTACCGAATGCCTCAGCCGCAACACCTGCCCCAGCGCAGACAAGCCCATGGAGAACTACATCCGCTCCCTGCCCCTGGAGACCGCCCACCACCGGGTGGAGACCCAGAAGACCAAGTGCGGGTTCGGCCTCCAGGGCGTCTGCTGCCGCCTGTGCGCCAACGGCCCCTGCCGCATCACCCCCGACGCCCCCCGGGGTATCTGCGGCGCCAGCGCGGACACCATTGTGGCCCGGAACTTCCTCAGGGCCGTGGCCTGCGGGTCCGGCTGCTACATCCATATCGTGGAGAACACCGCCCGCCAGCTGAAGAACACCGGCCTGCACAAAGACAGGATCCGCAGCGAGAAGGCCCTGAACCATTTGGCGGAGATCTTCGGCGTTACCGGCGGGGACAAGTACGATCTGTGCGTGAAGGTGGCGGACAAGGTCCTCTCCGATCTCTACCGCCCGGAGTACGAGGGCATGGAGCTGGTGGAGAAGCTGGCCTACGCCCCCCGGGTCAAGCGCTGGAAGGAGCTGGGCATCATGCCCGGCGGCGCGAAGGGCGAGGTCTTCAACAACGTGGTGAAGACCAGCACCAACCTCAGCTCCGACCCGGTGGAGATGATGGTCTCCTGCCTGCGTCTGGGCATCTCCACGGGCCTCTACGGCCTCCAGCTGACCAACCTGCTCAACGACGTGGTCCTGGGCGATCCGGTCATCCGCTCCGCCCCCGTGGGCATGAACGTCATTGACCCCGACTACATCAACATCCTCATCACCGGCCACCAGCACTCCCTGTTCACCTACATCCAGGACCGGCTTCTGGACGCGGACGTTGTGGAAAAGGCCAGGGCCGCCGGGGCCAAGGGCTTCAAGCTGGTGGGCTGCACCTGCGTCGGCCAGGATCTCCAGCTGCGCGGTGAGCACTACACCGAGATCTTTGACGGCCATGCCGGCAACAACTACATCTCCGAGGCCGTGCTCTCCTGCGGCGCCATCGACGCGGTGCTCTCCGAGTTCAACTGCACCCTGCCGGGCATTGAGACCATCTGCGAGGAGCTGAAGATCAAGCAGATCTGCCTGGACGTGGTGGCCAAGAAGGCCAACGCCGAGTACATCCCCTTCCGTTACGAGACCCGTCAGGCCGACGGCGACAGGATCATCGACGAGATCATTGCGGCATACACCGCCCGCCGGGGCAGTGTGCCCATGAACCTCTTCACGGACCACGGCAACAAGAACACCCTCACCGGCGTCAGCGAGGGGAGCCTGAAGTCCTTCCTGGGCGGGTCCTGGAAGCCCCTCATCGATCTCATCGTGTCGGGCAGGATCAAGGGCCTGGCCGGCGTGGTGGGCTGCTCCAGCGTGGCCTACGGCCACGACACCCTCACTGCCGAGCTGACCAGGGAGCTCATCGCCAAGGACATCCTGGTACTGACGGCGGGCTGCTCCTCCGGCGGCCTGGAGAACATCGGGCTCATGACCCCCGAGGCAGCGGAGCTGGCCGGCCCCAACCTGAAGGCCGTGTGCAAGGAGCTGGGCATTCCCCCGGTCCTGAACTTCGGCCCCTGCCTGGCCATCGGCCGGCTGGAGATCGTGGCGACCGAGATCGCCCAGGAGCTGGGCGTGGATCTGCCCCAGCTGCCCCTGGTCCTCTCCGCCGCCCAGTGGCTGGAGGAGCAGGCCCTGGCCGACGGCGCGTTTGCTCTCGCCCTGGGACTGCCCCTGCACCTGGGCGTGCCTCCCTTCGTCACCGGCAGCAAGCTGGTCACCAAGGTGCTCACCGAGGACATGGTGGGCCTCACCGGCGGCAAGGTCATCATCGACCCCGACGGCAAGTCCGCCGCCAACCAGCTGGAGGCCATCATCGAGGAGAAGCGCCGGGCCCTCAATATTTAAGGGAGGCGCGAGGAAATGAAACGAATTTTTATCGACCCCGCCAAGTGCGACGGGTGCAAAAACTGCACCATCGCCTGTATGGCGTCCCACAGCGACATGACGCCCCGGAAGGGGAGTCTGGACGAGCTGCGTCAGGCGGTCTACGCCCTGGATCTCACCGATCCCGCCGCCCAGAGCCGCAACCGCATCGTCTCCGACGGCCAGGGTGGGTACAGCCCCATCTTCTGCCGCCACTGCGACGTGCCCGACTGCGCCGGAACGTGCATGAGCGGCGCGCTGCAAAAAAATATGGAAACGGGCCTGGTGGAGTATAACGAGGAGAAATGCGCGGCATGCTACATGTGCGTGATGAGCTGCCGCTACGGCGTTCCTGCCATCACCCCGGACCGGAAGCGGGTCATCAAGTGCGACTTCTGCCAGCATCTGGAGGAGGGCCCCGCCTGCGTCCGGGCCTGCCCCAAGAGGGCGATTGAAGTGAGAGAGGTGTGACCATGGAACGATTTGTCATCATTGGCGCCGGTGCGGCCGGCATCACCGCCGCCCAGACGCTGCGCAGCTTCCGCCCTGACGATATCATCACCGTCATCTCCATTGACGAGAAGGTCCACTCCCGCTGCATGCTCCACAAGTTTCTGGGCCATGAGCGGACCGCGGAGGGCATCAACTTTGTGGGCGCGGACTTCTTCGAAAAAAATGACATCTACCACATTCCCTGCCAGACCGTGACGAAGATTGACACCCAGGCCAAGACGGTTTTCTACGGCGAGGGGTACAGCACCCCCTATGACAAGCTGCTCATCGCCACCGGCTCCGGCTTCTTTATCCCGCCCATCCCCCACTTCCGGGAGGCCCCCAACGTCTTCGGCTTCCGGGATCTCAGCGACGCGCTGAAGATTGACGAGGCCTTCGCCAAGGGCAAGCGGGTGTTTATCGTGGGCTCCGGCCTGGTGGGTCTGGACGCCGCCTCCGCCCTCTGCCACCGGGGCGCCCAGGTGACCATTGCAGAGATGGCGCCCCGGGTCATGCCCCTGCAGACCGACGACTACGCCGCCAGCGTCTACCAGAAGGTCTTCGAGGACCAGGGCTGCCGCTTCCTGCTGGGCATCGGCGCCAGCGACGCGGTGGTGGACGGCGAGGGCAATATCACCGAGGTGATCCTCTCCACCGGGGAGCACGTGCCCTGCGACTTTATCATCATGGCCGCCGGCGTGCGTCCCCGCATCCAGATCGCCCTGGACAGCGGCATCAAGGCTGAGCGCGCCATTGAGGTGGACGACCACCTGCGCACCTCCGCCCCGGACGTGTACGCGGCGGGCGACTGCACGGGCCTGAGCGGCGTGTGGCCGGACGCCATGGCCCAGGGCAAGGCCGCGGCGGAGAACATGGCCGGTGTGGACACCGTGTACGAGAAGCCCTACCCGTTCAAGAACACCAGCAACTTCTTCGGCGTGACCATGCTCAGCGTGGGGCGGCTGGATCTCACCGAGGGGGCGGACGTCATCGTCCACAGGACCCCCAAGGAGTACAAGAAGGCCATTGTCAAGGACGGGAAGCTCACCGGCTATCTGTCCCTGGGGGACATCTCCAACAGCGGGATGTACCTGCACATTATCAAAAACGGCATTGATGTCAGCGGCAAGCTGGATAAAATCTTCCGGCTGACCTTCGCGGATTTCTACGGCATCAACGAGAAAAACGGGGAGTACGTCTACACGGTGTAGCTGCCCCCCTTCACAGGATAGAGCGGCGGGGCCTGCGCGGGCCCCGCCGCTTCCCTTTTCGGCGAAGGGCAAAAATAAATCCTCCCTGTTTTGGGACAGTTTGTGGATTTTGACACTTATCATGGGGGGATGATCTGGTATAATGGTGTCAGTCTATCATGGGGGGAGTCTTTTACCATGCCTGATTCCAATATCACCAAAAAAGCGCTGGCACAGTCCCTGAAGGAGCTGATGGGAAAGCAGTCCTTTGCCAAGATCAGCGTGGCGGACATCTGCGAGGGCTGCGGCATGAGCCGGAAGAGCTTCTACTACCACTTCAAGGACAAGTACGACCTGGTCAATTGGATTTTCGACATGGAGTTCATCCGCTCCATCCAGGGCCGGGAGCGGGAGACCAGCTGGGAGCTCTTCCAGGCCCTCTGCCACTATTTCTATCAGGAGCGGGACTTCTACCGCTGCGCGATCCAGATCCAGGGGCAGAACTCCTTCCGGGAGTACTTCCAGGAGGTCCTCTCTCCGGTGCTGGAGAACGTGGCCTCGGATCTGATTCTGGACAACCAGGACCGGGCGTTCTGCGTACCCTTCTTCTCCGATGCCATCCTGGCCTCCATCCTCCGCTGGCTCACCGCCGCGAAGCCGGAGCCGCCGGAGGAGTATCTGGCGCGGCTGCACCGGCTGCTGGTGCGGGGCGCCCGGCAGGTGCTGGCGGATCTGGAGTAGGCCGCGGACTGCCGGAAAGCTCCCCTGATCTTGAAAATTTTGCGGCGGATAGTCCGTCTTTTTGGTGGCAGGCTATCTGTGAGGTGATAAAAGTGAGTGATCTCCCCACAGGGTTTGTGATGGCTCTTGCTGAAAACAGACAGGCCATGCTCCGCTTTGCCGGATTGTCCGACGATACCCGCCGGCAGATCATCGACCAGGCCCGGCAGGCCGCCTCCCAGGCGGAAATGCGCGCCATCGCCGGCAGTCTCACCTGATTGGAGGGTACCCTATGGCAAAAAAAGGCATGTCCCGCCCGGAGCGGACCCATACCCGGCCCCGCAGCGCCCTGCCGCCGGTTCCCGAGCTCCAGGGCAAGGCCAGACACGGCAAGACGGAGGCCCCGCCCATTGTCGCCGGAACCGCCGGCCCGGATTTGAAGGTCTATCATTCGGCGCCCCACTCCTGAGACGGCAGTCAAAAACCAGAAGAGCACCCGGCCCTTGGGGGGCCGGGTGCTCAGTATGTCTGTAAGAGCCTGTTTAATATCTCAGCGTGTTCGGATTGGCGAGATAGGTTTTTTGTCCTGCAAGGCAAAAAGCCGCAGAAATCCTGACGGATTGCAAGGATTTTTAACGCAGTCAGGGCGGAAAATATGCCGCCAAGGCGGGTGCGGGGAGATTTTAAACAGGCTCTAAGGAAAGCGCGGGCGGCATTTTTCACCTGCGCTACTCCATGTCCACGTTGATATGGTCCGTGCCGTGGGCCTCAAACTCGCCCATGTACTGCTCCATGCGCTCCATAACCTCGTCGTAGTTCTCCACCGTGGCCCGCTCCGCGTCCAGATCGCGCAGAGCCAGCTCCTCGGCCAGGATCTCGAAAAAGGTCACGTCCTCATAGGCCATAATCGCCTCGTGGATTCCGCCCTCCGCGAAGGCGCGGGAGGGGATGATCTCATTGCCATACAGCTCCACCAGGGGAGCCATGCCGTGCTCCAGGCAGTGGGAGAAGATCAGGCTCTCCACCTTGTCATAGTCGCTGATCCGGTCGTCCCCACGGGTGGAGTTGAGCACCCAGTTCCCTATGTACACCAGATCCAGCAGGCGGCGGTATTGTTTTTCACTCAGATGCAGCTCCATGACAAACCTCCTCCCGGCAGTCAGCCGGCGTCATATGGTCAGCAGTCACAGTATAGCAGACTTCTACGGAAAATTCCACAGAAAATACAGGGCAAAAAGCCCAAACTTTTACTTGTGATTGGGGATAAATCATAGTACAATGGTAAAGTTATGACCGTGCCGCCCTTTGGCGTGCGCGGCATCAATCCCTCCCGCTGCGGCGGGGCAGAGGAGGTCCGCCTATGAACCAGCGTCCCATCGGCGTTTTTGACTCCGGACTGGGAGGACTGACCGCGGTGCGCCAGCTCCGGCGGCTCATGCCTTCTGAGAACATTATATACTTTGGCGACACCGCCCGTGTCCCCTACGGCAACCGGAGCCGGGACACACTGCTGAAATATGCCCGGCAGGACATGGGGTTCCTGCGCGGCTTTGATCTGAAGGCCGTGGTCATTGCCTGCGGCACGGTCAGCACCAACTGCCTGGAGGACCTCCAGGCGGAGAGCAGCATCCCGGTCATCGGCGTGGTGGAGCCCGCGGTCCGGCGGGCCGCAGAGATTTCCTCCGCCCGCCGGGTGGGGCTGGCCGCCACCCGGGCCTCGGTCAGCAGCGGGGCCTACGAGCGGGCATTCCGCCGCCTGGACCCGGCGCTGGAGGTGTATCCCCTGGCCTGCCCCCTGCTGGTCCCCCTGGTGGAGGAGGGCCGCTGCCGCCCCGGGGACGCGGTCATTGAGACTGTGGCGGCGGAGTACCTGCTCCCCCTGCGGGAGCGGGAGATTGACACGCTGGTGCTGGGGTGCACCCACTACCCCCTGCTGACCGATGTGATCGGCGCGCTCATGGGCCCCTCGGTGGCTCTGGTGGACGTGGGGGCCGAGGCGGCTCGGGCCTGCCGGGACCTGCTGTCCTGCCGGGACGAGCTGGCCCAGCGTCCGGCCGGGTCCGTCAGCTGCTATACCAGCGACCGGGCGGTCAATTTTCAGCGTCTGGCCGCCACATTCCTGGGGGAGGATGCCGCTGTTCCGATACAGCAGATCGACATTACGAAATATTGATATGATGATGGAAAAACAAGTTCTTATTTTTGTCCGCGGCGAGCAGTTTTATGACGATATGGAGCCCGACACCACGGAGCTGATGACCGAGGGCGTCATGACCATCGCCGATGACGGCGCGATCTCCCTGACCTACGAGGAGACGGAGCTGACCGGCATGGAGGGCACCACCACCCGTTTCCTCGTCCGGGACGACACGGTGGAGCTGACCCGCACCGGCGGCGTCAACTCCCAGATCGTCTTCCAGCGGGGCAAGCGCCACAGCTCCCTGTATGAGACGCCCTGGGGCATGATGCTGGTGGACGTGGTCACCACCGGCCTGGCCCACCGGCTGGACAGCCATGGGGGCCTGATGGAGATCCAGTTCAACATCGCCGTGGACCACCAGGTCACCGGACAGAACCGGTTCAAGATCCGGGTGCGGGAGGCGGCGCGCTAAATGGAAAGTCCCGCAGCAGAGTATCGATCTGTGTCTGCGGAGGATATGGAATTGCTGGCGGATGTCATGATAAAGGCATACGCGGAAGCTCCCTGGGAGGAAAAAAAGACAACGAAGCATTTTACAGTACGGCGGGACTGGATAAAGACTGTGTCTCCGTACTGTTCAAACGGACAGCCCCATAAATATTGTTTTCGGCGAACCGGAAAAGATATTTTCAGAAAAGGAAGTACAAACGATGATCAACATGATTCAAAACGCCAAGGATCAGGTCCTTGCGCTGACTGAAAAGGCCTATCAGGCGGCGGCCGCCGCCGGAAGGCTGCCCGGGGACGTATCCGTCCGGGCCGGCGTGGAGATCCCCAAGGACCCGGCCAACGGCGACTACACCACCACCTTCGCTCTGGCGGCGGCGAAAGCCATGAAGATGCGCCCCCGGGACATCGCCGAAATCCTGCTGGAGAACCTGGATCTCACCGGCAGCTATTTTGCCTCCGCCGAGATTGCCGGGGCGGGCTTCCTTAATTTCCGCCTGGGAAGCAGCTGGTTTGAGGGCGTGCTCTCCGCCGTGGACAGCGAGGGCGCGGCCTACGGCCGCTCCGACGTCCTCAAGGGCCAGAGCATCATGGTGGAGTTCGTCTCCGCCAACCCCACCGGGCCCATGCACATGGGCAACGCCCGGGGCGGCGTGCTGGGGGACACCCTGGCCTCCGTGCTGGAGGCCGGCGGGGCCCGGGTCTGGCGGGAGTTCTACGTCAACGACGCGGGCAACCAGATTGAGAAGTTCGCCAATTCCCTGGAGGCACGGTATCTGCAAATCCTTCTGGGAGAGGACGCCGTGGAGTTCCCCGAGGACGGCTACCACGGCGACGACATCCGCGAGCTGGCCCAGGCGTACTATGACGCCCACGGCGACGGCCTCAGGGATGCCGCTAAAGAGGAGCGCCACGCCGCTCTGGCGAAATTCGGCCTGGAGCGGAACATCCCCAGGATGCAGTCCGACCTGCGCCGGTACAAGATCGAGTATGACCAGTGGTTCTTTGAGTCCCAGCTCCACGAGAGCGGCTATGTGGCCGGGACAGTCCAGCTTCTGACGGACCGGGGCTATACCTACGAGAAGGAGGGGGCGCTCTGGCTGGCCACCAGCCGCATCCTGGAGGAGAACTACCGCAGGGCCGGCAAGAGCGAGAAGGACATCGCCAAGCTGGATCTGAAGGACGACGTACTGCGCCGGGCCAACGGCTTCTACACCTATTTTGCCGCCGACATCGCCTACCACCGCAACAAGTTCGAGGAGCGGGGCTTTGACAAGGTCATCAACATCTGGGGCGCGGACCACCACGGCCACGTGGCCCGGCTGAAGGGCGCCATGGACGCCCTGGGCCTGGACGGGACGAACCGTCTGGACATCGTGCTCATGCAGCTGGTGAAGCTTCTGCGGGACGGCGAGGTGGTGCGCATGAGCAAGCGCACCGGCAAGGCCATCTCCCTGACGGACCTGCTGGACGAGGTGCCGGTGGACGCGGCCCGGTGGTTCTTCAACGCCAAGCCGGACACCCAGATGGACTTCGATCTGGGCCTGGCGGTCCGGGAGGACAGCGAGAACCCCATCTACTACGTGGAGTACGCCCACGCCCGGATCTGCAGCCTGCTGCGGAATCTCTCCGCCGAGGGCCATGCCGTCCCCGCCATGGCGGACGTGGACGCCGCCCTGCTCAACCACGAGACGGAGCTTGCCCTCATCAAGCAGCTGGCACTCTTCTGCGAGGAGCTGCGTCTGGCCGCCCGGGACTACGACCCCAGCCACATAAACCGCTATCTGGTGGAGCTGGCGGGGTGTTTCCACCGTTTCTACACCGCCTGCCGCATCAAGGGCGAGGAGGAGCAGCTCCTGAACGCCCGGCTCAAGCTGGCCGACGCCGCCCGCAGTGTGCTGAAAAACGGCCTGGCTCTGCTGGGCGTGGACGCGCCGGAGAAGATGTAGGAGGCAGTCATTCTTTTTTCTTGAAAGAAAAAAGAATCAAAAAAGAACTTTTGACGCAAAGCTGCCGCTTTGCTTAAGGCTTGTTTGATAAATTGCGGGCTGACGCCTGCCAAGGACGACAACGCGGTCATGCGCACTTTGTACCTCCGAACTTTTGCCAGGAATTCTGATGATTGCTATAGGTGCACGGCAACAGCCCCGGCGGATGATTTCCGCCGGGGCCGTATTTTTATGCCTTTTCCTCTTGATGCGCTATGGGATGAGCCCGCATCAGGAAGCGATGTGTGTGTCCTGGCGCCTGCCATCAGCCCTTTGGACGGACGGCAACACTCTCCACCGGGATGAGGCCGAAGAACTCCAGCTCCTCCCCGTCGGCCAGCAGGCGCAGCTCCTCCACCGCCCCGATGGAGTACAGGGAGTCCGCCAGGGACCACAGCGCCATCCGCTGGGCCTCCTCGTCCCCCGGCAGCAGGGCCAGGGAGGCGGCGGGCAGGCTGACGTAGCATATGCCGCTGTCCACCCGGACATAGTTGACCGCGAAGCCCTCCGGGATGGCGCGGGTCAGCTCCCGATCCTGCGGCCCCTTCAGCAGAGCGGCCACCAGGCTCTCCGCCAGTGTCTGGCCCTCGTAGAGGGACAGGGTGCACCGCTCTCCGGCCAGGTTGCCCTGGCCGTCCAGGAAGTAGAGGACCACGTCCACGGTCTGCAGCACGTCGTCCATGGAGGAGAGCAGCACGTCGCGCTCGTAGAACACCTGCCGGGGCTGCTGTCCCATGGCGCGTCCCTGGGAGGTGACGCTTACCGCGCCGATGCCCTCCAGCCCCGTCAGAGTCAGGGTCAGACAGTAGTCCGCCAGCGCCAGATCCACCCCATAGAGCTGGTTGAAGCCGCCGCTGAGATCCACGAAGGCCGTTCTGTCCCGGACCTGCAGGGAGAGCAGCTCCACGCCCCTGGGGAGAGGACTGCCCAGGTGTCCCCGGGAGGGGCCCGCCAGCAGGCGATTCACTGCGGCGGCGGCGGTCTCCTCCAGAGAGGCCCCCTCCGGGAGGGAGAGGGACTCATAGCTGCCCTGGATGCGGTCGCCGCCCCGGGCGGCCTCCTCCGGAGCCAGGTAGTAGATGAGGACGCCGCCCTCCGGGGAGCCGGGCTCCGTCTGGGACGCGCAGGACGGCAGCAGGAGAAGGCAGGCCAACAGGACGGCCGGAACCCATTTTTTCATGCCTCCCCCTCCCTCCGCTCCAGACACGGCATGGTCACAATGAACCGGGTACCCCCCGTGGGGACGGGCTCCGCCCGGATGGCGCCGCCCCTGCGGCTCACCGTGTCGCTGACAATGCTCAGCCCCAGGCCCGTGCCGCCGGCGGCGCGGGAGCGGGCCTTGTCCACCCGGTAAAACCGCTTGAACACATGGGGCAGATCCCCCTCCGGGATGCCGATGCCGTTGTCCTCCACGGTAATGACGGCGGCCTCCGCCCCGGCCTCCGCCTGGATGCGGACAAAGCCGCCCCGGCGGTTGTACTTGATGGCGTTTTCCGACAGGTTGTAGAGAATCTGGTGCAGCTCCCCCGGGGTGGAGACCACCGCCGTGCCGCTGCCGCAGACGGTGAGGATCTCAACGCCCTTCTCGTCCGCCACAGGACGGAGCATCCGCACCACCCGCTCCAGCACCGGAGCCACCGGGACCAGGGAGGGCGCCTCCGCCACGCCGCTGTCCAGCCGCGTCAGGCGCAGAAGATCCTCGGTGATGCGGCTGAGCCGGTCCGCCTCCTGGCCGATGTCGCAGACAAATTCCCTGGCCGTGGCGCTGTCCATGTCCTCGGTTTGCAGGATGGAGTCCGTCAGCAGGCGGATAGCCGCCAGTGGGGTCTTCAGCTCGTGGGAGGCGTCGGAGACGAACTGCCGCCGGGCGCCCTCCGTCTCCTGGAGGCGGTCCACCAGCTCGTTGAACTCGCCGGCAATCTGCGTGAACTCGTCGTGGCCGCTGAGGATGGCCCGCCGGTTGTATGCGCCCTCCCGGACACCGCGGATGGCGTCCTGCAAGCTGCCCAGCCGCTGGGTCAGCTGGCGGGAGAAGAGGATGCTCAGCGCCATCACCAGCACGGTCACCCCCACGGAGATGGAGAAGAGGTTGCCCAGCATGGTTTCCAGCAGGGAGGCCTGTTGCGTGTCGTACTCGTAGACGTACACGCCGCCGATGACCTGGTTGCGGTAGAGCACCGGCTGGGCGGCAGAGGAGTGGAAGGCGCCCTCCTTGTACACGCTGTACATGACGCTGCTGCCCCGCAGGGCCTCCACCAGCTCGTTGTAGAACACGTACCGGCCCGTGGCGTTGCCCGCCTCCCGGGTGTCGTAGAGCACCCGGCCATAGGTGTCGGTGACAATGGCCCGGGATACGCCCTCCGCCTTCACCGCGGACAGGGCCTGGCTCACGTTCTCCTCCGTCAGCTCGTCCAGGCCCGCCACGGCGGCGTTGAGGGCCGAGGCGCTGCCCAGCAGGGTGGTCCGCTTGGCGCGGAACACCAGATCCTGGCTCACCAGCAGGGGATAGGTGTTCATCAGGACGATCACGATCAGCAGAATCGCGATGTAGCTGGCGCTGATTTTGACTTGTAAGGAAATCCTACCCTTTAAAATAGTAGCCAACTCCCCACTTGGTCAGGATATACTCCGGCTCCGCCGGGGTGCGCTCCAGCTTCTCCCGCAGGCGGCGGATGTGGACGTCCACGGTCCGGTAGTCCCCGGTGTAGGAGTACCCCCACACCACGTTCATCAGGTTCTCCCGGCTGTAGACCCGCCGGGGATTCTTCATCAGCAGCTCGATGAGATCGTACTCCTTGGCCGTCAGCTCCACGGTCTCCCCGTCCCGGATGGCCACCCGTTGCTCCGTGTCCAGGGTCAGATCCCCGGCGGTGATGCACTTGGCGGCCTTGCCCTGGGCGCCGCCGGAGGCCCGGCGGAGCATGGCCCGGATGCGGGCCTTCAGCTCCAGGATGTTGAAGGGCTTGGTGATGTAGTCGTCCGCCCCGCATTCAAAGCCGATGATCTTGTCCGTGTCCTCGCTGCGGGCGGTGAGCATGATAATGGGCACGTTGGAAAACTCCCGTATGCGCATACAGGCCTCCAGGCCGTCGATCTCCGGCATCATGAGATCCAGGATGATCAGATCGAACTGTCCCTCCCGGGCCAGCTCCACGGCGGCCGCGCCGTCGTAGGCGCACTCCACCTGGTAGCCCTCGTTCTCCAGGTTGAACTTGATCCCCTTGACCAGCAATTTCTCGTCGTCCACCACTAAGATCTTCATGCAGCCGCGTCCTCCTCCAAATTCGTATCCCCGGCCTCCGGCACTCCCGCGGCCGCGCTGTCCCGGAATTTCTCCAGGGTGGCCTCCCCGATGCCCCGGACCTTCACCAGATCCTCCACCGAGGCGAAGGGGCCGTTGGCCTCGCGGTAGTCGATGATCCGCTGGGCGAGGGCCGGCCCGATGCCGCTGAGGGTCTGGAGCTCCTCCAGACCGGCGGTGTTGACGTCCACCGGCCCTTTGGGCTCCGGCGGATCCGGGGTGACCGCCTCCGCCGCCCGGCGCTGGGTGGAGATGGTGTAGTCCGCGCCCGCCGCCGTCAGGGACGCGTCCCTGTAGAGCAGCAGCAGCGCCGCCAGAAAGGCCGCCGTCAGGGCCAGAATCAGCCACTCGGTTTTCGTTAATTTTCCTGTCACTTTCACGGTTGAACTCCCGCTGTTTTTTTGCTATACTAAGGAACAGAACCTGTCGGATCCCCTGGGTGGGACCGGACAGGCGCCCCGTCAGTCAACAGTATACCATATTTTTGTGGAGAATGATATGAAAACTCGCCGCTTTTTTTCGTTTTTTTTCTGCATCCTCGTCCTGCTGAACCTGTCCGTCCCCGCCTTCGCGGCTGATGGCGATGTGGGGGACTGGGAGGTGGAGGCCAAGGCCGCCCTGCTCATTGACCCGGATACGGAGGAGATCCTCTACGCCCGGAACACCCACGAGCGGCTCTACCCCGCCAGCCTGACCAAGATCATGACCTGCCTGCTGGTGCTGGAGGCCATTGACAACGGGGCGCTGAGCCGGGAAACCGTGCTCACGGCGTCGGAGCTGGCGGTGAACTCCATCCCCGCCGACGGCAGTACCGCCGGCATCAAGGTGGGGGAGGAGCTGCCGGTGGAGGAGCTTTTGTACTGCATCATGCTCTCCTCGGCCAACGAGGGGTGCAACATCCTGGCCGAGGCGGTGTCCGGCTCGATTGACGCCTTTGTGGAGAAGATGAACGCCAAGGCCTCGGCCCTGGGCTGCGAGGACACCCGGTTTGCCAACACCAACGGCCTGCCGGATGCCAACCACTACACCACCGCCTGGGACCTCTACCTCATCACCCGGGCCGCCCGGACCCACCCGGACTTTATGCCCCTGGTGGGCACCATCTACCACGAGGTCCCGGCCACAAACCTCGCCGAGCCCCGGAAGCTCTACACCACCAACTACCTGATCTCCAGCTACCGCACCAGCTACTACCTCTACAAGGGCGCGGAGGGGATCAAAACCGGCTCCACCAACGACGCGGGCCACTGTCTGGTGGCCTCCGCCAGCCGCAGCGGCCGCAGCCTGCTCAGCGTGGTGCTGGGGGCGGAGCGGGTCACGCTGGAGGACGGCACGGTCCTCACCAAGAGCTTCGTGGAGACGGGACGGCTGTTTGACTGGGGCTTTGACGGCTTCTCCCGGAAGGTCCTCCTGGAGGCGGACGAGCTGGTGGGCGAGGTGCCGGTGGAGCTCTCCCAGGAGCAGAATACGGTGAAGGTCCACCCCTCCCAGGAGATCGAGCGGCTGCTGCCCAACGACATGAACCCCGCCACGGATGTGGAGCGGACCATCACCCTCAAGGAGGAGAGCGTGGAGGCCCCGGTGGAGAAAGGGCAGGTGCTGGGCCAGATGACCCTCAGCGCGGATGGAATCGAGTACGCCACGGTGGATCTGCTGGCGGATGAGGACGTGTCGGCCTCCCGTCTGCTGGTGTTCCGGCGGGATCTGCTGGAGTTTCTCCAAAAGCCCGCCCTCCGGCTGGCAGCGGCCGGCGTGGCAGCGGCGGCGGTGCTGATCCTGATACTCCGGGCGGTGCTGAAATCCCGCCGCCGGCGGTACAGCCGCAGCGGATCCCGCAGCCGGCGCGGCGGCGGCTACCGCGGACGGAAAAGGTGATTTGCCGGCGTAGGAAGCGGACGGCATACATATCATATCACGGCGGCTCTGGACATCTTTATAGTTAACGCGGCTGAAAAAGCGCAAATGCGCTTTTTCAGCCGCGTTGTCTATAAGAGCCCGTTTAACATCTCCCCGCGCCCGCCTTGGCGGCATATTTTCCGCCCTGACTGCGTTAAAAATCCTTGCAATCCGTCAGGATTCTGCAACAGGCGCATCGAGCGCCTGTGCAGAATAATCGTGCATGACCCCTCCGTGAAGC
>CAJUQS010000081.1 GCA_910588365.1 uncultured Oscillospiraceae bacterium
CTCAGCGGGGCAGGGCGTGTAGTCAGTTTTGTCCTCCCTCTGGATTTGCGCCGCGAGGAACTCCTCATCGCTGATGAGACGTGGGTAGACGCCTGTCCCCAGGTATTTCCCATTCTCCAGAATCCGCTTGACCATGTGCTTGTTCCACTGGCTGGTATGCTGGTGGTAGGGGATGTTTCCTCTGCTCATCTCCTCCGCAATCCTGCCGAAGGAGGCCCCCGCCAGGTAGCGGGTGAAGATGTTCTGAACCGCGTCAGCCTCTGTAGGGCAGGGGACGGTTTCGCCGCCCCGCACCATATAGCCGAAGGGGGTCTTTCTCTGCCATGCCATTACCGTACCGCCTTTCCAATCCGCTCTGTCAGCTCCAGGCCGTTGAGCAGGGTGAATTTCAGGGTGTCCGCCGAGACGATCACGATCCGCCTGATCAGTGACTCGAACAGCTCCTGGCTGGGTTCCCCCAGCCACTGGGGGCCGTCCTCCAGGCAGTCCAGCATGATTTCGGTGTCCTGGATCTGGGTGTCCTCGCTGGTGGAGTCCATGATGCGCCGGCGCAGCCGTCTCAGCGTCCTCAGCTTCTGCTCGATCTCACCCTGCTGGGATAAATAAAGAGCAGGATCAACGTACCCTTTCGACTTCAGTCGAACCAGTACGAGATTCTGCTCTGACAGACGGGCGATCTCTTTGTCGATGTCGCTGATTTTGCGGTTTGTGCGCAGTTCCCGCTCCCGCAGCTCCCGGAGCTGCTCCAGCACGGTGCGCAGAATCGTGCCGCCATCCGCTTTCAGCTTGTGGTAAAGCCGAAGCAGAGCCGCTGTGATCTCCACCTCCGGCACCTGGGGGACGGGGCAGCGGGACTTGGCGTCGTCATGGCGGTTGCACACCCAGTAGGTCTTGCCGTTGGTGACCTTCCTGCGGCAGACGGAGCCGCAGTCTCCACAGACAATCCGTTTGCTGTAGACCGACGCCTCCGGCTTGGAGGCGTTACCGGCGAACTGCGTCCGGCGAAGGGCCATCAGGTCCTGCACCCGCTGGAAGTCCTCCTTGGACACAATGGGCGGGTGGCAGTTCTCCACGAAGTACCGGGGCTTCTGTCCCCGGTTCGGCACCTGCCGGAAGGGGATGGTATCGGTGGCGAAGCTCTTTTGCCAGAGCATATCGCCGGTGTAGGAGACGTTGGTCAGGATGTATTGCACCGTATTGGGATGCCACCCCTCCCGGCCATGGCCCCGGATAGCCCCCAGCTCATTCAGCTCATGGGCGATATCCGCCGTCCCCTGGCCCTTGAGGTAGGCGTTGTAGATATACCGGACGATCTCCGCCTCCTCGGGGACGATCTCCAGCTCCCGTCCCGCCAGCCGGTAGCCGTAGGGAGTGGAGGGAGGGACGAAGATCCCTTTCTCCATCCGCATTCGGACGCTGACCCTCATATTGTTGGAGTGGTTGGTGGACTCCATCTGGGAGAAAGCGCCGTAGATCTGGGCGATCTGCTCGGTGGTCATCTTCCCGGTGTCGATGTTCTCTTTCTCGAAGCAGATGGAGATGCCCAGCCGGAGCAGTTCCCGCACATACCGGATGTAGTCCGTGGTGTTCCGGGCGAAGCGGGAGGTGGACTTGACCAGCACCCGGTCGATCTTCCCGTCACGGCAGTCCGCGATCATGCGGTTGAACTCCTCACGCTTCCGGGCCTCCAGTCCGGACAGCCCCTCGTCGGCGTAGACGTCTACCAGCTCCCAGTCCTCCCTGGAGGAGATGAACTTGGTGTAGAAGTCCACCTGGGCCATGTAGGAGTTGAGCTGGTCAGCCGAGTCGCTGCTGACCCTGGCGTATGCCGCGACCCGGAGCTTTGCCGCCTCGGGCTTCCTGGGGTCAATGACGGTAATTCTCGGACGCCTTGCGGCAGTAGTGTTTGTCTGTACCATATCTTTTTTGACCTCCTTTCTGCGACACACAATATCACAAGTTTTTTGAAA
>CAJUQS010000082.1 GCA_910588365.1 uncultured Oscillospiraceae bacterium
TAAGGTAGTCTGCGGGGAGTGAAAAAGTTTCCCTTGTTTCAGCCCATAAGGGCAAAAACAAGGGAAATTACATAAGGTTTGAACATTTAATCAGCGAAAAGACTTGATATATCAGGGCTTCAAGAGAATTTGACAGATAAATCATGATTTATCGGGGGCTTTCATCTTTAGGGTGAAAGCCCCCTTGACAAATGCCCTCTTGGATTATTCCTCCTATAGCGGAAGCCCCAGCAGGGTCCGCCGGAGCATATCAAAGGCGTTTTGGGCGGCGGCGCTCCGCACCCGCTCCCTGCCTCTGCCCTTCCCGCAGGAGAGCTTCCTGCAGATGGTCCCCTGGTCCGAGGCCAGGGCGATGTAGACCGTGCCCACCTCATTGCCCCTGTCATCGCTCTCCGGGCCGGCCACGCCGGTGACGGAGACCGCCAGATCGCTGCCGCAGACCCGCCGGCACCCCTCGGCCATGGCCCGGGCCACGGGCTCACTGACCGCGCCCTGCTCCTCCAGCAGTGCCTCCGGCACGCCCAGTATGCCGGATTTGACGCCGTTGGTATAGCTGACCACGCCGCCCCGGAACACCTTGGACGCGCCGGGCAGGTCGGTCATGCACTTGGCAATGAGCCCCCCGGTGCAGCTCTCGGCGGCGGAGAGGGTGAGTCCCCGCTCCAGCAGCGCGGCGGAGACCACCTGCTCCAGGCTCTCCACGTCCACGCCGTAGACCACATCCCCCAGGGTTTCCAGGACCTGTGCCACCAAGGGCTTCAAGAGCGCCTCAGCGGCCTCCCTGGTCTCCGCCTTGGCGGTGGCCCGGACCATGCACTCGTTGAGCTTGGCGTAGGGCGCCAGGGTGGGATTGGTCAGGCGCGTCATGGGCTCCCGCAGGGCCTCCTCCACGGAGCTCTCCCCCATGCCGAAGATCTTGATCTCGTGGCTGACGATCACGCCGTCCGTCAGCTTCTCCAGGTACTGCCGGGCCCGGTTATCAAACATGTACCGGCACTCGAAGGGCGGGCCGGGGAGCATCAGCACGTGGACGCCCCCCTCCTGGAAGGCGCACCCGGGCGCGGTGCCCACGGGGTTGTCGAAGACCGTGCAGTTCACCGGCAGCATGGCCTGCTGGACGTTGTTCTCCGGCATCCGCTTTCCCAGCTTCGTCTCAAACCAGGTTCTGATCTCCTCCAGGATGTCCTGGTGGAGCTCCAGCTCCCGGCCAAAGGTCCTGCAGATGGTCTGCTTGGTGAGATCGTCATAGGTGGGCCCCAGACCGCCGGTGGTGATGATGATGTCCGCCCGCCGCCGGGCGGTCTCCAGGGCCTCCGCCAGGCGCTCCGGGTTGTCGCCCACCACCGTGTGGTGGAGGACGGTAATGCCCAGGGCGCTGAGTTTTTCCGAGAGGATCTGCGCGTCGGTGTTGGCGATGTTTCCCAGAAGCAGCTCCGTACCGACGGCGATGAGTTCTGCAACCATAGTCACTCCTTTCTTCACGCCCTGCGGGCGCGAAGGCGTTTTTTCTCGTTGGCCGCAGGCGCTTTTTGTGCGCACAAAAAGTACCCAAAAAGGTGCCGGCGTCTGCCTGCGGATTCTGCCGGCAGGTTACGATATATCCGCAATGGAGATCGTCACCCTCTCCGTGCCGTCCAGCGCCCGCTGGACCAGCCCCTCCACGTCCAGCGCCTTCTCATACTCCACGACCTCCTCCAGGTGGGGATGTGTCCTGGGGTGCCGGGGGGTAAATACCGTGCAGCAGTCCTCGTAGGGCAGGATGGATGTCTCAAAGGTGCCGATCCGCCGGGAGATACGGATGATCTCCTCCTTGTCCATGCCGATCACCGGCCGCAGAACCGGCAGGGTGCATACCGCGTCAGAGACCGTCAGCGCGTCCATGGTCTGGCTGGCCACCTGGCCCAGGCACTCCCCGGTCACCAGGGCCTTGGCGCCCGTCCGATGGGCGACGCCCTCCGCCAGGCGCATCATGAAGCGGCGCATAATGAGGGTGAAGTGGTCCTCCGGGCAGGCACGGCGGATCTCCTCCTGGATCTCCGTGAAGGGGACAATGTGCAGCTTCATGCGGCCGCACCAGGCCGTCAGCTCCCCGGCCAGCCTCTCCACCTTGTCCAGGGCCTGCTGGGAGGTGTAGGGCGGGGAGAAGAAGTGGACCAGCTCCAGCTGGACGCCCCGCTTGGCGATCATATAGGAGGATACCGGGCTGTCGATGCCGCCCGAGAGCAGGCTCACCGCCGTGCCCCCCATGCCGATGGGCAGCCCTCCCGCCCCGGGCTGGGAGGGGCCGTGGACATAGGCCGCCTTCTCCCGGACCTCCACGTGGACGCACAGCTCCGGCTTGTGGACATCTACCTTCAGGTGGGGGTAGGCGTCGTGGAGCAGGCCCCCCACGTACTGGGAGATCTCCATGCTGTTCATGGGGAACTTCTTGTCCGCCCGCTTGGTTTCCACCTTGAAGGTCTTCGCCTCCCGCAGCGCCCGGTCCAGGTAGTTTCGGGCGCAGTGGTAGATGGCGTCCTTGTCCTTGGGGCAGGGCAGGGCCCGGGTGACGGCAATCACGCCGAACACCTGCCGGCAGGCGGCATAGGCCCCGTCTATATCGCACGTCTGCTCCTGGGGCTCCACATAGACGGTGCTCTGCTTGGAGTAGACGCGGAAGCTGCCGTAGTGCTGGAGGCGGCGGCGGACATTGGCCGTCAGCTTGTCCTCAAAGGAGCGCCGGTTGAGCCCCTTGAGCACCACTTCCCCCAGCTTCAGCAGTATCATCTCATTCATGGCATCCTGTTCCTTTCCCTGTTTTCCACACCATTATAGCCGATTGCCCGCCAATGCGCAAGACAAAGGCGCAGATATCGTCAGGGGGATCGAAAAAAGAGGCAAAACTTTCGTTTTGCCTCTTTTTCTCCTCTTTTCTGCCGCGAGAAAAACGTCTGCCTTACAAGCCGCCTCCTATCAGCGATGAGATGAGGAAAATCAGCGCAGAGATCAGGTTGGAGGCGAGGCGGCAGAACAGCTGCTCATCCTCATCCAGTTCGTCAAAGGTGGTGATGTGCTCGTCCACAAAGTCCACAATATCGGACGTGGCGTGGCGGCGGGGCTTCCTGTTCTTCCGGTCCCTGAACAGGCCGGGAATCCCGATGCCGTCGGCCCGCAGGTAGTTCAGCCAGGCCAGCCCCAGGAGGATCGCCGCCGCGATGAAGCAGCCGTCCCACACGGTCAGCCGCCCCTTGTTCACAAACCGGTCCCACAGCAGGACCGCCGCCAGCACAATCGAACACTTATTGATGCACTTGTAGAAAATCGGACGAACCATTTCCTTACGGAACAGGCTCAACAGCTTTTTCATTTCGGGCTCCTGTTTGACATACACGGAAGAAAAGCCAGCCGCCAAGCGGCTGGCTTTTCCTCAATGACTGGTGATTATTTCGCCTCAATCTCCCGGCGATACTGATCCAGCTCCTTCTCGTTTCCGTAGATGAAGTGGCCGGGCAGGATCTCCTCCCAGATGGGCTTGTTGGTGCTGTAGTCGTGGATGGACGGATCGTACACCACCAGCTGCTTCTTCTTCTCCAGCTCCGGGTCGGGGATGGGGACAGCGGACAGCAGCGCCTTGGTATACGGGTGCAGCGGATGGAGGAACAGCTCCTCCGCCTCCGCCAGCTCCACGATGCGGCCCTTGTGGATGACCGCGATGCGGTCGGAGATAAACCGCACCACCGACAGGTCGTGGGCGATGAACAGGTACGTCAGCCCGCGGCTGGACTTCAGCCGGTTGAGCAGGTTGAGCACCTGCGCGCGGATGGACACGTCCAGCGCGGAGATGGGCTCGTCGGCCACCACGAACTCGGGCTCCATGATCAGCGCGCGGGCAATGCCGATACGCTGGCGCTGGCCGCCGGAGAACTCGTGGGGGAACCGGGAGGCAAACTCCGGCAGCAGACCCACTTCCCGCAGGGCGTACTCCACCTTCCGCTTCCGGTCGTCCTCGTCCTTGTACAGATGGTGGTTGATGAGGCCCTCGGAGACGATGTAGTCCACCTTGGCCCGCTCGTTCAGCGAGGCCATGGGGTCCTGGAAGATCATCTGGCACTTCTTGATGACCTCCAGATCCAGCTCCTTGGAAATCTTCCCGCTGATCCGCTTTCCCTTGAAGAGAATCTCACCGGCGGACACGGGGTTGATGCGGGTGATCGCCCGGCCGATGGTGGTCTTGCCCGATCCGGACTCGCCCACCAGGGAGAAGGTCTCTCCCTTGTAGATGTCGATGTTGACGTGGTCAACCGCGACAAACTTTTTCCTGCCGCCTCCGAAGGTAATCTGCAGGTCCTTGATCTCTATCAGCTTTTCACGCTCCGACACAGCAAATTCCCTCCTTTACTTCCGCATCTTCTCGCGCAGCATCTTGATAGACTTGGGCTGCTCGATCTTGGGCGCTCTGGGGTCCAGGTACCACGTCTTGGCCTTGTGGGTGGAGGTCACGTCAAAGAAGGGCGGCTCCTCCTCAAAGTCAATGGCCAGCGCCTGCTGGTTCCGGGGCGCGAAAGCGTCGCCCTTCACCTCGTAGAACAGGTTCGGCGGGGTACCGTCGATGGTGGGCAGATCCTCGCCCTTCACGCCCAGCTGGGGCAGGGAGGACAGCAGGGCCCAGGTATAGGGGTGCCACGCATCGTAGAAAATTTCGTTGACCAGACCGTACTCCACAATCTGGCCGGCGTACATGACGGCCACGCGGTCGGCCACGTTGGCCACCACGCCCAGATCGTGGGTGATGTAGATGACGGTCATGTTCAGCTCCCGCTGGAGCGCGCGGATCAGATCCAGAATCTGGGCCTGAATGGTCACGTCCAGGGCCGTGGTGGGCTCGTCGCAGATGAGAATCTGGGGACGGCAGGCCACGGCGATGGCGATGACCACGCGCTGGCGCATTCCGCCGGAGAACTCGTGGGGATACTGATTGGCCCGGCGCTCAGGATCGGGGATACCGACCTTCTTGAGCATCTCAATGGACAGCTTCTTGGCCTCCTCGCCCTTGATGCCCTGGCAGAGCTCAATGGACTCCTGGATCTGCTTGCCGATCTTCTTGAGCGGGTTGAGGCTGGTCATCGGGTCCTGCATGACCATGGAGATCTTCTTGCCCCGGATGGTCAGCCACTCCTTCTCCGTCTTGTACTTGGAGATGTCCACTCCGTCGTACACGATGGATCCGCCGGTGATGGATCCGTTGGCGTCCAGCATACCCAAAAAGGACTTGGTGAACACGCTCTTGCCGGATCCGGACTCGCCCACGATGGCCAGTGTCTCGCCCTCGTAGAGGTCCAGGGAGCACTTGCGGATGGCCTTGAGGATCTTCCCCCGGAGGCTGAACTCAATTTCAATGTCCCTTGCGGACAGCAATGGTTCTTTAGCCATGTTCCGCCCCCCTTTACACGTGGTTTCTGGGGTCAGCCGCATCGGACACGGCGTTGCCCACCAGGTAGAACGTGACGGTAATCAGCGACACGATCACGGCGGGGAACACCAGCAGGTGCGGATACACCAGGAAGAAGTTACGGGCGTTGCGCAGCAGCAGTCCCAGGGACGGGGTCTCGAAGCCCAGGCCCAGGCCCAGATAGGACAGGGTGGACTCCAGACTGATGGTGCCGGGGATGGACAGCGCCAGCCGCAGGATCACCACGCTGATGAGGTAGGGGAAAATGTTCTTGGAGAGCACGCGCCACACCGGGGTGCCCAGGCAGCGGGAGGCCAGGTTGTACTCCCGGTCGCGGTACATGAGCACCAGGTTGCGCACGTTTCTCGCCATCACCAGCCAGTGGGTGGCGATGATGGACACGGCCATGATGGTGAAGCTCTGGCCCACAATCATAGCCACCAGGGTCAGGTAGATGACCGTGGGGATGTTGTTGATGATGTTGTACAGCTCGGTCAGGGGCCGGTCCAGCCAGCGCACATAGCCCCACAGGCACCCGATGATGACGCCGACGATTGCCTCGCCGATGGCCACCACCAGGGCCAGCTTGATGGACACCTGGGCGGAGAACCACACCTGGCACCAGTAGTCGCGGCCGATGTTGTCCGTGCCGAACCAGTACTGGGAGTTGGGCGTGAGGAAGGTCTCCGTCGGGCTGCTGACCAGCTCGGCGTAGTTGGGATAGTTGCCGATCCTCAGCGCGATGAAGGAGAACGCCACCAGCACAATGAACACGAGCGCCATGAACACGGCGGACTTCTTCTTCAGGAAGTTCTGCCACACGCTGCGCCAGTAGGAATAGTTGGAGTACCCGATGCGCTCCGCCGCGTCGGCGGAGTATTCCACTACGCGGAACAGCTCGTCTTGATTCAGCTTGCTCATTACCGGGTCTCACCTCCTCCTGCCAGTTTGATGCGCGGGTCAAAGAGCGTCATCGCCAGATCGCCCAGGAACACGCCGATGATGCCCAGGAAGGCATAGATCATCACGCACGTCTGGACCACCTCGGTGTCGTAGCGCTGGATGGCGTCAACCATCAGCGTACCCATGCCGGGCACGGAGAAGAAGCGCTCCACCAGCAGCGTACCGCCGAAGGTAAGGATGATGGATGCGGGGATGTACTGCACCAGGGGCACAAACGCGTTTTTGAGAATGTGCTTGACCATGATGCTCTGGGTGGACATGCCCTTGATTCTGGCCAGCTTGATGTAGTCCTTGGTGGACTCATCCACCATGTACCGGCGGGTCCACAGCGCGTAATGGGCGATGGACGTAAGAGCCAGACAGACAACGGGCAGGATGCTGGACATTCCGATGTTCTTATTGGAGTACAGGCTGGGCAATCCCAGCACCCGGGAGCCGAAAACCAGCACCAGGGAGTAGGACACCAACGGGGGAACCGAGTTGACAAAGACGGTATAGACGGTACCCACATGGTCCATCAGACGGTCCTTTTGCCGGGCCTGCAGCACGCCCAGGAGGATGCCCAAGGTCAGGGAGATGGCCATGGACGAGAGCCCCAGGCGCATGGAAATCGTAAACTTTCCTCCGATGATCTCTAATACAGATGTGCCGTTCTGAATCCTCCGGGAGGTGCCGAAATCGCCCGAGAGGATCTGCCCATAATAACGGAACAGCTGCGTCGGGATCGGATCGAGGAGGCCGGCTTTTGCCAGGATATCCTCCTTCTGCTGATCGTCCAGCTTCATCATCTGATCCTCTGTAAAGAAGAAGTCAGTGGGAAGGGCCCGCATGCACAGGAAGACAATGGTGACAATGATCAGGACCGTCAAGACGGACTGGAGCAGCCGCTTGACTGTGTACTTAAACATTACTGGTTGGCTTCAAAGTCAGCCTTGAACTGAGCGTAGTCGTCCGCGGTATAGGCTTCCGTGGAGGTCTCCCAGTTCTTATAGGTGTAGTTCTGGCAGCCGTACAGGGCGTTCATCTTGGAGTAGTCGTTGATGTGGGTCAGCTGCCAGGCGTTCTCGTAGGTGGAGGGGATGGACAGGGCGTGGTTGAGCAGGAAAGCCTCGGCCTCGGCGAACTTCTCGTAGCGGGCGTCCAGATCGTCGGTGATGGCCTTGGCCTCGTCCACCTTGGCGGTGAACTCCTCAAACAGCTTGCGGGTCTCGCTGCCCTCGGGCAGCTCGTTGATGTTGGTGTACTTGTTGGCGTAGTAGGCGTAGTCGCGGCCGATCACGATCTGATCCAGGAAGTTCTCCACGTCGCCGTAGTCGGCGCCCCAGCCGGAGCCGTAGTAGCTCTGGAGGTGGGGATCAACAACCTCGGAGTTGGGGCTGGTGACGTACTCGTTGATCTTGTAGACGATGTAGTCGGTGCCCAGGGTGCCCTCCCAGTTCTCCTTCAGAACGGTGGGGCCGGCATAGTCGGAGCCGGCCTTGATCCAGGCGTTGACCTCAATGGGGAAGGTGACGCCCTGAGCGGTCAGCTCCTCAATGGCCTTGTCGCGGTACTCCAGGGCCAGCTTCTCGTTGAAGCGGCGGGAGTTCTCGCCATCGTAAGCCTTGATCTCGTCCAGCTTCTCAATAACGGCGTCGGTGTAGTCACGGCCGTCGGAGAAGTACAGCAGGCCCTTCATGCTGAAGCACAGGTTCTCCAGATCCACGGGGTGCACGCGGTTGGTGCGGGCCCAGGTGGTCTTCAGGTTGATGCCGTAGTACAGGCTCTTGCGGAAGTTCTCGTTGGCAACGGCGGTATTCCAGTTGGTGTCGGGGGTACCGTCGGCGTTGCGGCGGTCAAAGTTCAGCTGATACTGATAGGAGTACTTCTTCAGACGGGTCTCGGTCAGATACTCGTTGCGGGGATCGCTGGGATTGTCCATGATGATCTTGCTGTTGGCCTCGCTCAGCTCGGTGTTGTGGACCTCCTCCGTCTCATAGAGGGTGTCGTCCATGTTGACGTCCTCGATCATGGTGATGGTGACGGTGTCGAAGAGGCTGGCGTCCTTGTCCCAGTAAGACTCGTTCTTGGTCAGGGTCTTGGTGTTGTTCATGATGTACTCGGTGATGGTGTAGGGGCCGGAGTACCACATGGTCTCGTTGGTCATGCCCAGCATGTTCTCAACGCCCTTCTCGTCGATCTCAGCCTGGGAGACAGGGTAGAGGGCGGCGGAGATGCACAGGGTGTCGAAATAGGGGCAGGGCTGGGCGCAGGTATAGGTCAGGTGGGTGGCGTCGGCGCTCTTGATGCCCACCTTGTCGAACTCGGGGTTGTTCTCGGTGGTCAGAGCCAGAGCGGTGGCCTCGTCCAGGCCCTTAGTGTAGTCATAGTAGTCCTGGGCGCCCACGACCATGGCGCAGAGCATGGAAGTATTCTGGGAGGCGTTCTTGTGGTAGTTCAGGATCCACTCCATAGCGGTGACCCAGTCCTGGGCGGTGCAGTCGGCCTTGTACTCGCCCTTGACGTCAACCCAGGTCACGTCGTCACGGAGCACGAAGTCCCAGGTGACGCCGCCGTCAGGGGTATTCCACTTGGTGGCCACAGCGGGCTGGAGCACGCCATGGGGGTCAACCTCCAGCAGGGGGGAGATGGCGTTGCACAGGACGTTCAGGTCCTTGGCCTGCTCGGTGCCGATCATGAAGAAGTTCTCCATCTCACGGTTGCCGGCGGTCTCCCAGGTGACCAGGTCCTTGATGGGCTCGCCGCCGTTGCTGGGGGCGGTGGGCTCAGTGGTGTCGCTGGGGGTGCTGTCGTTGCCGGCGGTGCTGTTGTCGCCGGGGGTGTTGTTCTTCTGGTTGTTGCCGCCGCCGCAGGCCGTAAGGACCATCATGGCGACCAGCAGGAATGCCAGAATACGGGTTCCCTTTCTCTTCATCTTGGTGTCACTCCTCACAAAATTTTCCAAACAGCGCAGTGCGCCCTGCCGCCTCCCCCTCCGCACCGGCTGTACGGCAGAGGAAATGTTTCCGCCAACGGCGGAAACGGAAATGGCTCCAGAGCCATTTCCGGCCACGGGACGTATCCACTCTATTTGCTGTTTACTAATTTATCATTCTTGTCACAGTCTGTCAAGAGCTTTTCTGTCCGCTTCTGGCAGAAACGCACAAAATAAACTGTTTTCCACCTGTGTACTGGACGGAATTTGCCCATTTTTCAACGTTATGGGAATACCAAATCCCGGGTCGCTGGTTCAGAATAACCAAAAATTGTGTTAAAAGTTTGTCAATATGCACATTGTATTTTTGTCGAAAATGCTGTATGATAAATACTGTCAAAGGGGAGTAGTTACCCGGCAGCACACGCTGTCCGGGCGCGCACCGTCAGGACGGTACCTCGGTACCCGGGAAGCGCGAAGGTCTCCAGCTGGGATCTTGACGAGACTTTTGCCGCGAGGCAGGAGTCTCGTTTTTTCGTACCCGGGTGCGGAAAGGCTGGCCCTGATTGACAGGAAAACGCAAGAGGAAGCACAGTTGATTGCATTTTAAAGGAGGAAAAGCAATGCCTGAACTGATGAAATGGATCGTCCCCGGAGTCATTGTACTGGTGGTTCTGCTGCTGCTCGCCGCGGGCTATCTGAAGGCGCCGCCGGACACGGCCTACATTATCTCCGGTCTCAGCCGCAAGCGCATTCTCATCGGCAAGGCCGGTCTGCGGGTGCCCTTTTTCGAGCGGGTGGATAAGCTCTCCCTGCGCATCATGCAGGTGGACGTGAAGACCAGCGAGGCGGTGCCCACCAACGAGTTCATCAACGTCACCGTGGACGGCGTGGCCAACGTGAAGATCAGCTCCGACCCGGAGCTTCTCAAGCTGGCCGCCGAGGCCCTGCTGGGCAAGCGGCCCGAGGAGCTCGTCGGCCTGGTCACCCAGGTGCTGGAGGGCAACATGCGCGAGATTGTGGGCTCCGTGGGCCTCAAGGAGATGGTCCAGGACCGGCAGGGCGTGGCCCGGAAGATCACCGAGAACGTGGTCCCGGACATGCGCAAGCTGGGCCTGGAGGTGGTGAACTTCAACATCCAGAACTTCAAGGACGCCGCCGGGACCATTGAGAACATGGGCATCGACAACGTCGAGCAGATCCGCAAGAACGCCCAGATTGCCAAGGCCAACGCCCAGCGGGACATCGCCATCGCCACCTCCCAGGCCCAGCAGGAGGCCAACGCCGTGAAGGTCCAGGCGGAGAAGATGATCGCCGAGCAGGACGCGGCCCTGTCCATCCAGCAGGCGGAGATGAAGGTGAAGGCCGACACCAAGAAAGCGGAGGCCGACGCGGCCTACTCCATCCAGCAGGAGACCCAGCGCAAGACCATTGAGGTCACCAGGGTCAGCGCCGACATCGCCCGCAAGGAGAAGGAGGCGGAGCTGGCCGACCGGGAGATCGCCATCCAGGAGCGCAGGCTGGACGCCGAGGTCCGCAAGCAGGCGGACGCCATGAAGTACAAGGCCGAAAAGGAGGCCGAGGCCGAGCTGGTCCGCCGCCAGCGGGACGCGGACGCCAAGGCCTACGAGGCCGTCAAGGAGGCGGAGGCACGCAAGGCGGAGGCCGAGGCCCTGCGCTTTGCCATGGAGCAGGAGGCCGAGGGTATCCGCGCCAAGGGCCTGGCGGAGGCCGAGGCCATCGAGAAGAAGGCGGAGGCCCAGAAGAAGATGGGCGAGGCGTCGGTGCTGGAGATGTACCTGGATGCCCTGCCCGAGGTGGTCAAAAACGCCGCCGCCCCCCTGGCGCAGACCGACAAGATCGTCATGTACGGCGACGGCAATTCCACCAGGCTGGTGGGGGATGTCATGCGCTCCGCCAGCCAGGTCATGGACGGCGTGAGGGAGTCCACGGGCCTGGATCTCACCGCCCTGCTTTCGGGCGTGGTGGGCGGCAAAATGGCCGCCGGACAGCCCCCCGTCACCGTGGAGGTCAAGGCGGCGGCCGCCCCGGAGGCCAAGGCCGCCGGCGCGCAGGAGCCGGAGAAGGAAGTCTAAACGCAAAAGGAGGGGGACCTGCCCGCGGGCAGGTCCCCTTTGTCTGCTGAATTGCTTGTTATGCCTCCGCGTCCAGATAGGCGTTGACGATTCTAACCTGCGTATCCCAGTCAACCATTTTCACATGGAACTTGAGCTCGCTGGTTTTCAGCAGAGGGATCGTAACCGTTTTGGCCACCGCGCCCCCGGTGATGTCGTACTCGCCCAGGACGGAGCCGTTATCCCCCTGGACGGTCAGGGTAACATTTTTATTGGAATAATAGCTGAAGGTCAGCGTGTCGTGCTTACCGAGCAGGTTAAACGAGACCCCCGCGTCGGCCGCTCCAAACTTAGATGTGTCAAACCAGAGCCAGTGGGAGTAGGAGACGCCGGAAATATCTTCGGTCTTTTCATCCGCAGTCTGAACCTGCCCGGCCTCGCTCCACACATCATCTTCTTCAACTTGATAGACTTTGTAGGTGTCGATCAGATCCACACCCTTGGTCTGGCCCAGCTGGACAGTTCTGGTAGCCTGGTCCCAGTTGACCTCAAGCCCCGCCAGACCGGCCACGGCCCGGACGGGGAGATAGGTGCTGCCGTTGTAGGAGATGGGATAGATCCGGGTGCCGCTGCCATCCTTAAGCGTCTGCACCTCTCCGTCCAGGGTGACGGTGATGCCGGAGTCCAGGTAGGCGGTGATGGTCTGGAGCGTGTCGGCCGCCGCCGCCCCGGCGGCGAAGCAGAGCGCAGCCCCCAGGGTCAGTGCCAGAGCCGTCCAGCGGGATAATTTTTTCTTCATGTTCTCTTCCTCCTGTTTTCAAATGTGGTCCTGCAAGAAAGCGTGCTCTTTCGCAAATAGCCCATTTTTTGCAGTATACATACATTACCATATCATCCTCCCTTTTTTCAATACTTTTTCGCGGGGAAAGTCTGAGGATTCCCGCTCTGACAAAAAAGTTACACATTTTTGTAAATCTGAGAAGCGGATCTGCCAACCGGCAGGCCCGTTTTTTACTTTTTCTCCGCAATCAGCGCCCCCGGCTGCTGAGGGACGGGCATCCATACTTTTCTATCAAGAACGGTATCAAAAGAAGCCCTTTAAAATAGCCCCGGAAGCGTCTCGCTTCCGGGGCCGTATCTTTCATCGCTCGGTTTTTCTCATCAGCAGCGCGAGACAGCACACCGCGCCATAGCCCAAGATCGCCACCGCCGACGCCTCCACCCCGAAGTCGCCGCCGGTCAGCAGCACGTTCCCGGATGGGATGACGATGGAAAACAGCGCCGCGCCAGATTCACCCTGATCCGTGGTAATGCACAGAATCCCCGTCACCATCACCAGGTTCCAGAGGGTGTGCATCAGCGCGCTGCCGCCCACAGAGCCGCCCCTGTCCGCCACAAGGGAGAACATGATGCCCACCAGCGATCCGCTGACAATCAGCAGCGCCACGCCCACAGCGCTGAAGGTCTCCAGGTTGAGCAGGTGCAGGCATCCGAACAGCACCGACGGCGCTAAAATCGCCGCGGCGCGGCCCCACCGCTCCCGAAGCAGCGTCATCATATAGCCCCGGAACAGCATCTCCTCCGTGATGCCGGCTTTCAGCGCGAAGGCCAGGGACGCCGCAATGACGCCCAGAGCCTCCCCCGTTGGGACCCGATGGGCCGCTCCCTCCCCAATCGCCAGATACACCGCCGCCACGCAGACGGGCAGCAGCACGGCCGCAGCGGCCGTCCACGCCCTGATCCCCGGCGTGATGCCGAAGTCCCGCATTCCGAGGCGCAGGATCTTCGTCGTGTAGAGCCAGAACAGCAGCCAAGTCAAAAACAGCCCGCCCAGAGCCCGGGGGAGCTGATACATCCAGCTCTCCGGCAGCTTCACAGCGGAAAACAGCAGGTCCAGCAGCGTGGAGCTCAGCAGATCCCCCGCCAGAAAGAGCAGAAAATAGATCAAAATCTGCTTGATGGTTCCGCCCGCCGAAAAGCTCACTTTTTTCCCGTACATTTCCATTCTCCCTTCCAGATTGTCCCATCAGCGCCGCCCCAGCCTGCGGAGGTTCTCCAGGGTATACAGCGTCAGGCTCAGCAAAATCCCCGCCGCCCCCAGGGCGGTGAGCAGCGCCGATGTCCCGGCGGGGACGCCGTACCACACGATGTGGATAAAGATGACGGCGTACAGGATGCAGGTGGCCAGCTTGCCGTGCCAGGAGGCGCTGTAGACCTCGCCGGTGCGGCGGATGACGAAGATGCCCATGGCGGCCATCAGGCACTCCTTCACCACCAGCAGCGCCAGCAGCCACCACAGGACCCTGAACCGGGTCAGCAGGCACCCCAGGGCCGCCGCCTGGGTCAGCTTGTCGGCCACCGGGTCCAGCACCTTCCCCAGGTCGCTGACCATGCGGAAGCGCCGGGCGATGAAGCCGTCCACAATGTCCGTGACTCCCGACAGCACCAGCACGCAGGCCGTGAGGGGATAATCCCCCCTGCCGCAGTAGAGCCACACAATCACCGGCACCAGCAGAATGCGGAACGCCGAGAGCAGATTGGGTATGGTGAGCACCTGTTTCCGATTATCCTCCATGGGTTCCTCCCCTCCTGCCGGGTCCAGGCCGGCGCCTGGAAAATCTTGGTTTACTATAGATCATTCTTCCTTGGATAGTCAACCCCGCCAGGGAAAACTTAAAGAAATTGCAAGGAATTGTTCACCTCCCCTTCAGCATATCAGAGCGGGCGGGGAAAAATCCCCCGAAACAAGTACCGCCGCCTGCTTTACAGGCGGCGGTACTTGTTTGAATCAGTGCAGGACGTTCAGGATCAGAGTCAGCACGATGAACACGGCCCCAATCCACTTGGTAGCCTTTGCCAGCTTTGCGTCAAAGGTCTTGGCCTTGCCCTTGGACATAAAGGTATCGGCCATGCCGCCGATCGCCCCGGACAGGCCCGCGCTCTTGCCGGACTGGAACAGCACGGCGAGAATTACCGCCAGGCCGCACAGCAGCTGCAAAATCGTGATAAAAATGATCAAACCGTTCATACTCTCCATAACCTCCAGACTTTTCATGGAAGCGCCTGCGCGCGGATCTCCATTTCACGGATTTTTATCTTATCATATCCTGTCCGCGATTTCAATAGGAAGCGGGAGATATTTTCAAGATAATTTCTCTAAATGCAGTACAGAGCGATGCAGGCGTACTGCAGGGCGCTCCCCGCCAGCACGAACAGGTGCCAGACAAAGTGCATATAGCGGCGCTGGGACTTGTAGAAGAGGATTCCCACCGTGTAGGCCACGCCGCCCGCCACCAGCAGTCCCAGCCCCAGGGGCGGCAGGGCCTGGACAATGGCCCGCAGCGCCGCCACGATCAGCCAGCCCATCAAGGCGTACAGCACCAGGCTCAGCCGGTCGAACCGCTTGAGGTCAATGGCGTTGAGGGTGATGCCGATAACGGCCAGGGTGGTATTGGTCAGAAACAGCATCCAGCCCGTCCTGCCCCCCACCACCAGCAGGGACATGGGGATATAGGTCCCCAGGATCAGGACGAAGATGGAGCAGTGGTCCATCACCCGCAGCGCCCGCTTCACCTCCGGGTGCCGGACCGCGTGGTAAACCGCCGAGGCCGTGTACAGCAGGATCAGGCTCAGGCCATAGGCCGTCAGGCTGAACACCGTCTTCCCGGATCCGCTCATCATTCCCCGGACAATCAGCGGCGCGGCCCCAACCGCCGCCAGCAGCGCCCCCACCCCGTGGGAGATGGTGTTGGCCAGCTCCTCCCCCATGGTCTGGGCCCTCTTTTTCTTCTCAGTTGACATAGCGTCCTCCTTCCACGATTTCAAAAACCGTTATATCTAATATTTAATATTAGTATATATTGTTTTGATAGATATGTCAAGTGCATCCTCCCAATTATTTTTTGATTTTTGATATTGCATTATTCGCCGAAATCAGCTATACTTGACATGATAAATTGAGAGGATGCCGAAGGAGGGCCGCTATGCGCAACGATAACGAGGTGATTGCCCAGCGTCTGGCTCAGTGGATGGACTCGCTCTCCCAGTTTGATCTGCCGGACTGGGACAGTCTGCCTCAGCTGGATTTATATATGGATCAGGTGATTTTGCTGCTCAGGCGGTATCTGACGCCCCTGGATCCCGGCGGGGACGAGCGCTCCATCACCGCCAGCATCATCAACAACTACGTGCGCATGAAGGTGATTCCGCCGCCGCTCAAGAAGAAGTACTCCCGGGTCCATCTGGCCTATCTGGTGATCATCTGCACCCTTAAGCAGAGCCTGAGCATCTCCTGCATCCAGAGGCTGCTGCCGGAGGAGCACAGCGAGGAGGCCGCCCGGCAGCTCTACACGGAGTTCGTGGGCCAGTACCGCCGCTCCACCGGCTTTCTCCGGGAGCTCCCCATGTCCAACGGCCTGCCGGTGGTGGGGGACGGCAAGCTCCTGACCGGGGGCGGCGGGAGTCTGGTCACCACCTCCGCCATTCTCTCCACCCTGGCCAAGGCCCTGACGGAGCACCTGCTGGGTGGGGACGAGCCCCCCTACGATGACGACGAGGACTGAACAAGGATTGACACGCAGAAACGGGGCCGCTCCCTTTTGGGAGCGGCCCCGCCGTATTGCATCCTGTGAACTTGTCCGGCGCGGGAAACCTACTCCGCCAGCGCCGCCTTGGGGAAGCCCATGACAGCGGTGAAATCCTCCCCGGACATGGTCTCATGCTCCAGCAGATAGGACGCCACGGCCTCCATCTGGCTCCGGTGGGCCTCCAGCACCTCCTGGCAGCGGCGGTAGGCCGCGTCAATGATGGCCTTGACCTCGCCGTCGATCTGGGCGGCCACCTCCTCGGAGTAGGTCTTGGCCTGGGCCATGGACCGGCCGATGAACACCTCGTCGTGGCCGGAGTCGAAGCTGACGGCCCCCAGGCGCTGGCTCATGCCGTAGGTGGTGACCATCTTCCGGGCCATGGCGGACGCCCGCTGGATGTCGTTGGACGCGCCGGTGGAGATGTCGTCCAAAAAGAGGCTCTCCGCCACCCGGCCGCCCAGCAGGGCCGCGATCTCCTCCTCCATGTACCGCTTGGAGTAGTACCCCCGGTCCTCCCCGGGCAGGGAGATGGTCATGCCGCCGGCCTGTCCCCGGGGGACGATGGTGACCTGGTGGACCGGGTCCACGCTCTCCAGGCAGTGGTGCATGACGGCGTGGCCCGCCTCGTGGTAGGCGGTGAGCCGCCGCTCGTGCTCCGGCACCACCCGGCTCTTTTTCTCCGGCCCGGCGATGACCTTGATGACGGCCTCCTGGAGGGAGTCCATGGTGATAAACTTCTCGTTCTTCCGGGCGGCCAGCAGGGCCCCCTCGTTGATGACGTTCTCCAGATCCGCGCCGGTGAAGCCGGAGGTGGACTGGGCCAGCACCTTCAGATCCACGTCCTCGGCCAGGGGCTTGTTGCGCGCGTGGACCGCCAGGATCTCCGCCCGGCCCTTGCTGTCGGGCCTGCCCACGAACACCTGCCGGTCAAACCGGCCGGGCCGCAGCAGGGCGGGGTCCAGGATATCCGCCCGGTTGGTGGCCGCCAGGACCACCACGCCCTCGTTGCTGGAGAAGCCGTCCATCTCCACCAGCAGCTGGTTGAGGGTCTGCTCCCGCTCGTCGTGTCCGCCGCCCAGGCCCGCGCCCCTCTGGCGGCCCACGGCGTCGATCTCGTCGATGAACACAACCGACGGGGCGGCCTTTTTCGCCTCGTCAAAGAGGTCCCGGACCCGGCTGGCGCCCACGCCCACGTAGAGCTCCACGAAGTCAGAGCCGGAGATGGAGAGGAACTGCACCCCCGCCTCCCCGGCCACGGCCTTGGCCAGCAGGGTCTTGCCGGTGCCCGGAGGGCCCACCAGCAGCACACCCTTGGGGATGCGGGCCCCCAGATCCAGGTACCGCTTGGGCTCCTGGAGGAAGGAGACAATCTCCCGCAGCTCCTCCTTCTCCTCGTCCGCCCCGGCCACGTCGGTGAAGCTGACCTTGTCCTTGCTGTCGGATCCGTAGCGGATGCGGGCCCGTCCGAAGCGCCGGCCCTGGTCCATGCCGCCGCCCCCGCCCTGGGCCCGGACCATCATAAACTGCCACACCAGGAAGATGGCGCCGATGACCGCCACATAGAGCAGGATCTCCATCCACCAGGGGGGCATATAGGTGGGGGCGTGGTCGTAGTCGGCCAGGATGCCCACACGTTTCTGCTCCTGAATGAGGGGCCCCAGCCGGGACCAGAACAGGTCCGTGCTGCCCAGCTCGTTGTGGACCGTGGTGCCGTCCTGCAGGTTCAGGTACAGGTCGTTTCCATCCCGGATGGAGAAGCTGGTCACCTTCCCCTTCTCAAACAGGGTCTCCACCTGGGCAAAGGAGACCGTGGAGGCTCCTGTGGACCCGTAGAGGAAGTAGTAGGCCGCCAGCAGCAGCACGATCAGCGCAAAATAGATGCCCATTCCGGGGCGTCTGACTTGTTTCAAACAGGTTCACTCCTTTTTACGGGCGGCGAGCGCGCCGCCCGTCCTTATTCTCCCTGGTAGACCTCCGGCTTCAGCACCCCGATGTAGGGCAGGTTCCGGTATTTCTGGCAGTAGTCCAGGCCGTAGCCCACCACAAACTCGTCGGGCACCGTGAAGCCGGTGTAGTCGGCGGTGATGGCCTTGGTCCGGCGGCTGGGCTTGTCCAGCAGGGTGCAGATGGACACGGAGGCCGCGCCCTTGGTGATGAAGTACTGCTTGAGGAAGTGGAGGGTGTTGCCGGAGTCCAGAATGTCCTCAATGACCACCAGATTCCGCCCGGTGATGTCCTGCTGGATGTCGTGGGTGATCTTCACCGCGCCGGAGGTGCTGGTGGCGTTGCCGTAGGAGGACACCGCGATGAACTCCACGTCAGAGCGCACCTGGCAGGCCCGGACAATGTCCGCCATGAAGATGAACGCCCCCCGCAGCACGCTGACAAACAGCGGCTCCTTGTCCTTCAGGTCCTCGTACATCTCCATGCCCATGGCCTCAATCCGGGCGGCGATCTGCTTCTCGGTGTACAGTACCTTCAGTATGTCCTGATCCATCATGCCCATGTCGATCTCTCCTTCTCTCTTTTGATTCCTCAAGTATACATACTTTTCTTTGAAAAGAAAAGTATCAAAAGAAACTTTATTTAGCGGATGTGTACTTTGTGGGGGCTACGCGCCCTAAGAACCTGCCGTTTTACGGGGAATTCGCCCTACCGGCAGTCTTTGCATATCCCCCGTTAGGACCCGTGGGCAGACGCAGAAGGGCGGCAGGCGAAGGGTAAGCACCGCCGGCAGAATCAAACCAGTTCGGCCGGAGCGCAAGCAAAACAACAAATGCAGGATTCTCAAGGACGGAGTCCTTGAGCGTGTTTTTGGTTACTTTTTGCACGAGCAAAAAGTAACATCCTGGTATGAAACTATCGTTTCGCCAGGGCGAAGCGGAGGGATGAAACGATAAATCCCGCGCAGGGCAGGGCCGCCGCGCCCACAAACGCCTTGGTAAACCCCTCCGAAAGGGGCTGCGCCTGGGCCATGCGGAACGTCACATAGGCAAAGCCCGCCAGCACCACCAGCTTTACCGCCGCCAGCCAGGCCATCGCCGCCCAGGGCAGTTCCATCTTCCGCACGGATGGCAGGCACACCGCCGTGCAGACAGTGAGCAGCAAATACATGAAAACGGTGAAAAACAGCATCAGAAGCAGCTCCCACTTACCCGTCCACCGGTCGATCACACCTTCGCCATTGTAGTGGCCGGGAATCTGCTCCGGGATACTGCCCCATCCGGCGAGCAGCGCCAGAAACATCCCCGCCAGCAGGACGAGGCACAGGAGCTCCAGGATCCGCTGGGACCTGGATAGGCTTTTCCATGTTTTCATGGCAGTTCCTCCTTTTTACTCATACGAAAAATGTATCACATATTATAGCAGGGCACGATCTCCCCGTTCTCATTATAGAACTCCACGGCCTCCTCCCGAACCAGGATGAAGGGCGCTCCCGGCTCAATGGGAATGGTCTCTCCGCCGCCGGTGACGGCCCGGCAGATCCCGGCGGTATTCATGGAGAGATACACCCGCTCCCCGTCCTCCTCATAGACCGCCGCCGTATCGGCAATGGTGCCCAGCCTCCCCCCGGCCCGGAAGAAATATCCGAAGGAGAAGCCGCTATTTCTCGCGTACACGGAGAAGGCGAAGTCGTCCGTTCCGCCGTCCCGGGGATAAAAGAGCAGTCCCGCCGTCTCCTCCCCGGCGTCCGAGGCGCAGGCCCAGCCCTCCGGTACCTGCTGGCTCTGCCGGGCGTCCGCCTCCATCTTCTCCAGGCTCACGCCAAAGGGGTCCTGGCTCCAGATCCACAAAAAGCCCAGCAGAGCCAGAACGGCCCCGCAGAGCAGGACCTTCTTCCATGTCTTTACCACAGTCCCTCCCCTTTCCCGTCATAAGCAAAACGCAGTTTTGCGCAAAAGTTCTTTTTGGATACTTTTTCTTTCAAGAAAACGTATCACATCAGCAGTTCAATGACTAAGCAGCCCTCCCCGGGCCGTGGCCTGTGCTCCCAGTCCGTGGCCACGCCGAACACCGCCGCAGGCACGCCGTTCAGATGCAGCGCCGGGTGCTCCTCCCGGCACTCCACCGGGATGCCCCGGTCGGCAAAGAGGCGCTTGATGGTCCTGCTGCCGTTCTCCACCGCCAGACGGCCCCTGCCGTCCCAAGCGGCGATGGTCAGCGTCCCGGGACAAGCTTTCAGCACCACGGTCCGGTCGTTCTCCGCCGCCGGCCCCCCCGGCCGGACCACAACCCGCCAGGGCCCCCAGTCCTGCGCCCCCATCTGGAGCACCAGAGGCGGCGGGAGGACCGTCCGCTTTCGCAGAATCAGCCGGTGGGGCTGCCGCACGGCGCACAGCCCGCCGGGCAGGTCCAGGTATCCGCCGCTGCTCAGCGCCAGCACCGCCTCCACCTGGCTCCGGGAGAGCTCCACGCCCAGGCGCCGGCCCATGGTCCGCACCAGACGCCGGCCCATGGCCGGGTCCTGGCGGCCCAGCAGGGGCGCGGGCAGAACCTGCTCCCCGCCGCCGCTCTCCGGCAGCAGCGCCTCCGCCTCCCGCCGGAGGTGGCAGTCCTCCTCCCGCAGCAGCGCCGCCGTTCCGGCGATCCGCCCCCCGCAGCCAGGGGAGATCTCCTCCAGCAGGGGCAGGACCTCCAGGCGCAGGCGGTTCCGGGTGAAGGCCGTGTCCCGGTTGGTCTCATCTTCTACAAAGGGAATAGAATTCATCTGAATATACGAATTGATATCTTCCCGCCCCATCTCCAGCAGCGGCCGCACAATCCGGCCCCTGACCGGGGGGATGCCCCCCAGGCCCTGAAGCCCGCTTCCCCGCAGCAGGTGGAGCAGCACGGTCTCCGCGTTGTCCTCCCGGTGGTGGGCGGTGGCGATGCGCTCCGCCCCCAGGCGGTCCGCCGTACTCTCCAGGAACTGGTAGCGGAGCGTCCGGGCGGCGTCCTCCAGGGAAGTTCCCGCCTGCCGGGCGAAGGCCCGCGCATCCCCGATGCCGCAGACCAGGGGGACGTCCCGCGCCCGGCACCAGTCCCGGACAAAGGCCTCGTCCCGGTCCGCCGTGGGGCGGAGGCGGTGGTTGAAGTGGGCCGCCGCCACCCGGAAGCCCCCCTTCTCCGCCATGTCCAGCAGCAGATGAAGCAGGGCCATGGAGTCCCGACCGCCGGAGACGGCGCAGAGCACCAGCGTTCCCGCCGGCAGCATATTCCATTTTTTGTAGAAAGACACCGCCCGCTCCATATCAAGCACCATTAAAGTTCTTCTTTGATTCTTTTTTCTTGAAAGAAAAAAGAATGATTACCCTCACCCAACGTCGATCATCAGCTCCAGCAGCCGGGTGAACTCCGCCTTGACCCGGCTGGCGGTCTCCACCACCTCGGCGTGGCTGAGGGGCTGGGGCAGGATGCCGGCGGCCATGTTGGTGATACAGCTGACCCCCAGCACCTGCAAGCCCGCGTGGCGGGCGGCGATGGCCTCGGGCACCGTGGACATGCCCACCGCGTCGCCCCCCAGGGTGCGGAACATGCGGATCTCGGCGGGAGTCTCGTAGCTGGGGCCGCTGTACATGACGTAGACGCCCTCCCGGAGGGGGATATCCGCCCGGGCCGCCAGGGGCTTCAGCTTCTCCCGGAGGGTCTTGGTGTACACGTCGCTCATATCCGGGAACCGGGGGCCGAACTGGTCCAGGTTGGGGCCCATGAGGGGATTATTCCCGGAAAAATTGATGTGGTCGCTAATCAGCATCAGAGTGCCGGGCTTGTAGTCCAGGTTCACGCCCCCGGCGGCATTGGTCAGAATGACCGTTTTCACCCCCAGCCTGGCCATGACCCGGACGGGCAGGGTCAGCTCCTGCTGGGTGTAGCCCTCATAGTAGTGGATGCGCCCCCGCAGGGCCGCCAGGGAGCGGCCCCGGCAGGTCCCGAAGACGAAGGCCCCGGCGTGGCCCTCCACCGTGGGCAGGGGGAAGCCGGGGAGCTGGTCGAAGGGCACCTCGATCCGGTCCTCCAGCCGGTCGCAGAAGTCCCCCAGGCCGCTGCCCAGAATGAGGCCCAGCTCCGGCGCGGCGGAGGTGCACCGGCGGATCGCCGCCAGGGCGCTGTCAATGCGTTCTTCTATGGTCATCTTTCGTTCCTCCATCAAATACGGTATTCATACTTTTCTTTGAAAAGAAAAGTATCAAAAGAAACTTTGGAGCGGAACTCCGTTTCGCTGGGGCAGTAGCGCAGCCACTTTTTTATTCAGCCATCATGGTCATGGTGAGATCCAAGTACTCCCCGTCCCGGTAGACCCGGATCGCCACCTCGTCCCCCACATAGAGGTCCCGGCGGATGGCCAGGATCTCCTCCGTGCTGTACACCCGCTGTCCGTTGAAGGCCACCACGCAGTCCCCCTTCCGGACGCCGGCCAGATCGCCGCTGAGGCCGGGTGTGATCTCTGCCACCTCCAAACCGGTATTGCCGTCAGGCAGGGTGGTGGGGACGAGTGCGATGGAGATGCCCAGCACCGGCTGGGGCTGGAGCTCGCCGAAGGCGATGAGCTCGTTGATCCACCGCAGCGCCAGGCTGGAGGGGATGGCGAAGCCCAGGCCCTCAATTGTGTCGTACTCGCTCATCATTTTGATGGTGTTGATGCCCACCACCTGGCCGTACTGGTTGATGAGTGGGCCGCCGGAGTTGCCGGAGTTGAGGGCCGCGTCGGTCTGGATGAGGGTCATGGTCACCCCCTCCACGTCCACGTCCCGGTTGATGGCGGAGATGATGCCGCTGGTCATGGTGCTGCGCAGGTCAATACCCAGGGGATTGCCGATGGCGTAGGCCGGCTCCCCCACCTGCAAATCGTCGCTGACGCCGAACTCCGCCGCGGGCAGGTCCGGCGCCCCCACCTTCAGCACCGCCAGATCCACGTCCCTGTCATAGCCTACCAGACGGGCCCGGTACTCCCGGTCCGCGCCGTAGCTGTCCGTAATCAGCACCGAGCAGGATCTGCTGCCGTTGATGACGTGGCAGTTGGTGACGATGTACCCGTCCGCGCTGAAGATGACCCCGGTACCCACGCTGCTGTATCCATCGCTCTGCCGTCCCAGCACCGTCACCACCGAAGGCATTACCCGGGTGTAGATGTCCCCGGGGGTGAGGGCGCTCCGCCCTGCCGCGCCCGCCAGGGACAGCCGGGTCTCACCGCCGGCGGGGTACCGGGCGATGGAGATCTCCTCGCCCGCGGGGGTATCGTCCCAGTAATAGTAATAGGAGTAGTCGTCCTCGCCCGGCGGGGGCTCCGTCTGGCCGTAGGAGGGCTCCGGCGTCTCTCCGGGCAGGGCCCAGCCGTAGAGCCCTACATACCAGATGCCCACGCCCAGGCATACCAGTCCCACCAGCAGGGACAGTCCCACAAACAGCCGCACGCCCCAGCGGCCCTTTTTCGGCTCCTCCGCCGGCGCAATGGCCCTGCGCCAGGGCTCCGGCAGGCTCTCACGCCTCTCCTGGCGCTCCTCCACAAAGGCGGGGATATCCGGCCCCTGGCGCATCCGCTCGGGCAGCTCCCGCTCGCAGCGAAGCACCACCTCCTCCACCTGCTGGCTCTGGCGGTAGGTGAATACAATCTCTCTGTTTTCTTCCATTGCTGGCATCCTCTCAAGCAAAATAGCGCGGGGCGTCAGTTGGTTCTCGACTTCTCCTCCGCCGCCAGCTGGACGGTGAAGGTGAAGGTTGTCACGCCGTCCTCGCTGGCGGCGGTGATCCTCTCCCGGTGCTGCTCCAGGATGGTGCGGACAATATACAGCCCCAGGCCCACGCCGTCCTTGTCCTCGCTGCGGGACTTGTCGGTCTTGTGGAACCGCTCGAAGAGCAGGGGCAGCTCCTCGGCGGGGATGGTGTCCCCGGTGTTGCGCACCGTGACCACGGCCTTCTCCCCCTTCTTCTCCAGCCCCAGGAACAGGGTGCTGCTCCGGGCGGCGAATTTGGCGGCGTTTTCCAGCAGGTTGTAGACCACCTGGGTGAGCAGGTCGTTGTCTCCCAGCACAATGACCGGGTCCTCGGGGATCTCCACCTCCACATCCAGCCCCCGGCTGGTAATCTTCTTCTCCATGCTCACCAGCACCCGGCGCATGGACTCTGACAGATCGAAGGGGGCCTTCTCCCGGATGAGGTCCAGGCTCTGCAGCTGGCTGACATCCAGCATCCGCCGCACCAGGCGGCTCAGCCGCCGGCTCTCGTCGGAGATGATGCGCAGGTACTGCTGCTCCTCCGACCGGGAGATGACCCCGTCCAGGATGCCGTCGGCGTACCCGGCGATGGTCGTCATGGGGGTTTTCAGCTCATGGGAGATGTTGGCGATGAACTCCCGGCGCTGCTGCTCGGTCTTCTGCAGGGAATCGGCCATGGCGTTGAATGCCTCAACAAGCTCCCCGGTCTCGTCCTCCCGCCCGGTGTCCTGGACCCGGGCGTCGAAATTCCCCTCAGCGAACCGGCGGGCGGCGGCGGCCATGTCCCGGATGGGCTTGGTCTGCTGCATGGCGGTGGTGGCGGTGGCCACGAAGGCGATGAGCAGCACGGTAATGGAGGTCATGCCGAAGATACCCAGAAAGGCCCGCCACATCTCGGTCATGGCGTTGGGCTCGGCGATGGCCAGCACGGGTCCCACCGTGGTGCCGTTATCCGCCGTCCGGGCGGGAACCACCACCACGAACCGGGGCTCCTCATAGACCCCCAGGTCCGTGACCCCGGCGTAGCTCTCCCCCTCGGCCAGGCGGGCGGCGATCTCCCTGGGGAGGGTGATGGGCATGGAGTTGAGGCTCTCGTCCGTGGTGATATAAATTCCCAGGCTCGGCATCCGGATGAGGAAGTCGGTGCCGCTCATCTGCTGAGCCATGTCCGCAATCTCCTCCAGATCGTTGGGCATATCGCCCCAGATCTGCATACCGCCCGGCTTGTTGTACACGCTCACCGCCACCTGGGCGACCACCTCGGCCTTGTCCCGGAGCTCGTTTCTCTTCTCGCTCATGATGTAGCTGTAGGTCAGCGCGAAAAAAGAGGCCCCCAGCAGGACCAGCGTCAGCGCCACCATACCCACGGTTACGGTGAAGGTACGCCAGTAGATGCCTTTGAATCTGCTCATGGGGGCTCCTTTCTTTGCTTTGCGCCGCTGCGCGGCGCAAGGCCGGTTGTTTCGATTTGATGGCTTATGGGGCCTACGCGGCCCCACACCCCGCGGTTACTTTTTGTACGGCCAAAAAGTAACCAAAAAGCCGCCAGAACCCATGGTTCTGGACTCCTTTACTCGGCGATGAGTTGCGCGTCGCGCCCTGTGTATAATCCATCGGGCCGGACACTTGACGGATGAAAGGGA
>CAJUQS010000083.1 GCA_910588365.1 uncultured Oscillospiraceae bacterium
TAAGGTAGTCTGCGGGGAGTGAAAAAGTTTCCCTTGTTTCAGCCCATAAGGGCAAAAACAAGGGAAATTACATAAGGTTTGAACATTTAATCAGCGAAAAGACTTGATATATCAGGGCTTCAAGAGAATTTGACAGATAAACTGGAATTTTTATCTCTCAATTCTATAAATGTAGCAGGCTTCATTTTGTTTCGTTATAATATTTGTTTAATATTTGGGCTAAAAGTAGAGGATTTTCTTCATTTACAACGTGTCCGGTATTTTCGATGATTTCTAATTTTGCATTTTGAATATTTTGGTGGAAATAATACGCAGATTTAATGTTGGCGCTATCTTTTTTCCCGCAAATCAAAAGAGTAGGACATTTTATACTGTTAATGCTGTCACTGAAATCCAATGCTCTCATGGAGTTTCCCAAAATGAAAGTGTCTTTTATTTGTCCGTCATTATTATTACAATATTCTTTGAATGAAGAATATAAATTTTTATAACAAGCTTCCTTGCCATTAAGAATTGCAGATAAGTCTGGACACAAGATATCTCTATTGTCTTCCATATATGAAATTGTTTCATTCCAACTTGTTGACTTATGGCCCGAACCGTGTATAAAAATAGTCTTCATCAATTTTTCCTTTCAAATTTCGATTTGTCGATTTGTCATGAGTCAAGCATACCACCAATACTGGCAACTTTCAACCCTCATTTATAGGCACTGGTAGTAGTGGCAAGCAATGCACCGGTATATACCCGGTGCCGCTTGTTGGTGGCCGATGGCCCCCAAGCCCCCGGTGACCGGCGCGGCTGCGTCCGATGCACAAGCCGCCGTTGGCGTCTGCTGGTATATACCGGCAGGGGAGGACACCCCGGCGGAGCCGCCCCTGGAGAGCGCACGGCGGCCGCAGGCGGTACTACCACCCGCTTGTCGGTGGTGAGTAGGTGCGCTCTTCGAGAGGGCTGACAAAGAGAACGGAGCGCCCAGGTCATCCTGGGCGCTCCCGCTTCGGTTCCCTCCTGCTGGTCGATCACCGCCTTTCCGACCTGCGTCATCTTGCCACAAATGAACCATCAGCCAATGTGTATTTGGATGGTGAAACCACCCTTTACACAATACATCCCAATAGGTGCCGGCACGCATCTTGACGGAAAATTTATCGCCTGGCTGCATACCGTCACCGATTGGTACGGCTTCTTACTGCGCTTTCCGGCGGGAAGGGGAGGGGCCTGCCGGGGAGTGCTCTCATACAACATGCGTCAGCCGGATTTTCCCCTGCCCCAGGCAGGTGGGGAGGTCCACCTTTTTGACGCCGTTTTCCCGGAAGGAGATGACGGCCGCCTTGCCCTCCCGGCGGGCAATCACGCCGCAGCCAAAGAGCTTGTGGGTCACCTCGGTGCCGGGGAGGTAGTCCTTCATCCACGCGGCGATCTGCTCCGCCGAGGGTCCGGCGGGCCTGGCCGCCGCCTCCGCGGGCTCCTGCCGCTTTTTGGGCGTCTCACCCAGAAATTGGGAGACAAATGTGAAGGAGGCGGCGGAGGGCTCGCCGAATTTGTTCTCATAGCAGAGAAACTCCAGCTGCTTCCTCGCCCTGGTGGTCCCCACGTAGAACAGGCGCCGCTCCTCCTCCAGCGCCTGGGTGTCCGCCTCGTCCAGGACGCCGGAGGCGTCCACGGAGGGAAACAGGCCGTCGGCCGCGTCGATGAGGATGACGCGGTCGTACTCCAGACCCTTGCTGGCGTGGATGGTGGAGAGCACGAAGGGGCAGTCCGGGCGGTACTCCAGGTGCTCCACCCGCTCCTTCAGCTCCCGCAGATGCAGCAGGAACTCCCCCACCGCGGGCGTCTGATTGGCCAGGGACAGCAGTACGTCCAGCCGACCGCCGTCTCCGTGCTGCTCCTTCAGATAGCCGCCGTAGCCCATGTACCGCACCAGCCGCTGAATGGCGGCGAAGCTGGTCAGATAGGGCAGCTTCGTATAGTGGGTCTGGATGGACTTCACCTTGCCCGCCTGCCAGGGAGCCAGCCCGCCGCTGTCCAGCAGCGCCTCGAATACGGACTGATCCCTGCGCATACCGTAGAGCAGCTTGGTGACCACCGCCTTTTTCAGCTTCAGGTCCAGCTTGTAGTAAAAGCGGAGGAACAGGTCCCTGTTGCCGTCGTCAAAGGCGAAGTCCAGCATGTCGGTGATGTCCCGGACCAGGGGGCTGGTGAAGAAGAAGCTCTCCCGCTGGCGGCAGGCGTAGGGGACGCCCTCCCGCTCCAGCAGGTCGATGAGGGGCAGGGCGCTGTCGTTGTTGCGGTAGAGCACGGCCGTGGACCCGGTGCAGTCCCCGGCGGCCTTCAGGAGGTAGTTGTACTGGCGGTTGTAGTCCGAGAGCAGGATCTTGCGGATGGCCGCGCCCTGGGGATTCTCCGTGCGCATGGTCTTGGGGCGGCGGCCCTGGTTGCGGCGGATAAAGGCGTCCGCCCGCTCCACAATGGACCGGGTGGAGCGGTAGTTGGTCTCCAGCATGAGCACCTTCGCCCCGGGAAAGACCTGCTCGAACTCCAGCAGGGCCTGGGGCCAGGCGGCCCGGAAGCCGTAGATGCTCTGGTCCTCGTCGCCCACCAGAAAGATGTTCCTGCTCCCGCCCGCCAGCAGGCGGAGAATGGCGTGCTGGATCCTGGAGGTATCCTGGGCCTCGTCCACGCAGAGGTAGGGCCACCGGCGCTGGAAGCAGGCGAGGATGTCCGGGTGCTGCCGGAAGACCCGGCGGGCGTAGACCATCTGGTCGTCGAAGTCCATGAGGCGGCTGCGGCGCAGGTAGTCCTGGTACTCGAAGAAGACCCGGGGAAAGTCCATCCCGTCCACCCTGCGGGCGTGGATCTCCGCCTCGGAGAGCATCATGTTCTTGCAGTAGGTGATCTGGGTGCGGGCCTCCTTGATCTGGAGATCGCTGGGGAAGGCGGTGCCGGTGCGGGAGAGCAGGTCGCGGATGACGCCGTTCTGCTGCCGATCGTCGTCCAGCAGGGCGAAGGGCTGCGCCCCCTTCTGCCGGGCGTAGTGCCCGATGACCAGGGAGCACAGGCCGTTGATGGTCCGGAAGGTCAGCCTGTCCGCGTATTCCTCGCCGAAAAAGCGGATATAGCGGGCCTTCATATCCCGGGTGGCGGCCACGGTGTAGGTGACGGTGAGCAGGCGCTCCGGCGGGATGCCCGCGCAGTGGATCATGTACCCCAGCCGGGTCACCAGCACCGTGGTCTTGCCGCTGCCCGGCACGGCCAGCAGCAGGACGGGGCCCTCTGTCTGCCGGACGGCCTCCTCCTGCTGGCGGTTGAGGTGGATGGGATATCTGCTTTTGAATTCCTCGTAGGTCATGGCGCCGCTCCTGAACAGTTTTTCACAGCCATTCTAACCAATTTGCGCCCGCGTGTCAACGCGGCTTCGGCTGGCGGCAAAATTTCTCCCCAGCGGCCACATTTTGATTTTTCAGATGGCGGCTAAACTCTGGAAAAAAATTGCCGATATAAATAACAATAGATTTCAGCGGGCTGGCGGGCGGCTCCGTCCGGCGAATCGGCAGTCGGTTTTCGCGCGTGACAGAAGCGGCCCGGACGCAGGATGAGTTCTGCGTCCGGGCCGTATGGCGGGGCGGGAGGGCCCTGTGAGGATGTTCTCCGCGCCCTGCTGGTGCAGTCAAGAATGAACAGGAGGAGATCGGTTCCATGTCAGACATCACATTTTCCTTTATCGGTACCGGCAATATGGGCGGGGCCCTGGCCCGGGCGGCCCGCAGGCGCCTTCCGGCCGGAGAGATCCTGCTCTCCAACCGGACGCAGGCCAGGGCGGAGGCACTGGCCGGGGAGCTGGGCTGTGCCGCGGGCACTGTCCTCCAGGCGGCGGAGCGGGGGCGCTACCTCTTTCTGGGGGTGAAGCCGCAGATGATGGCGGGGCTTCTGGCGGAGCTGGCCCCGGTGCTTGCGCGGCGGGAGGACCGCTTCGCGCTGGTGACCATGGCGGCCGGACTGACCATGGAGCGGATTGCCGCCATGGCCGGCGGGGCGTACCCCGTCATACGCATCATGCCCAACACACCCTGCGCCGTGGGGGCCGGCGTGGTGCTCTACGACGCCAATGAGCTGGTGGAGCCGGCGGAGCTGGACGAGTTTGCCGCCGCCCTCTCCGGCGCGGGGGTTCTGGACCGCCTGCCGGAGCACCTCATCGACGCGGGCAGCGCCGTGGCGGGCTGCGGCCCGGCCTTTGTCTGCCAGCTCATCGAGGCCCTGGCTGACGGCGGCGTGGCCTGCGGCCTGCCGCGGCAGAAGGCCCTGCTTTACGCCGCCCAGATGACCCAGGGGGCCGCCCGGCTGATGCTGGAGACGAACCAGCACCCGGGCGCCATGAAGGACGCGGTCTGCTCTCCCGGCGGCTCCACCATCGCCGGCGTGCGCACGCTGGAGCAGCGGGGCTTCCGCGCCGCCGCCATGGACGCGGTGATCGCCGCGGCGGAGAGAAACGCGGAGCTGGGGAAATAGGACTCGCTCGGGAGAAGATGCCTTGCCGCGGCGGGGGCTCCCCGGCTGATTTTCTGGTTGTCAACCGGGGGAAAGGATGCTATAATATAGTCGACGCACTTGAGAAGAGGTAAAAAGGAGGGGAGGAAAAATGACGCGGGGCAAGGCGGAGGATGCAGGCGGGCTGACGCCCGCCAAAGACGACAACGCCGCCCCGTATCATTTTGACCGCCGAACTTTACCGA
>CAJUQS010000084.1 GCA_910588365.1 uncultured Oscillospiraceae bacterium
ATTCCCGGCAATCTCATACCTGCCCGCTGCGGCCTGATTCATCCACCTCCGGCCTCTCAATTCCGTCCAGCACATCGCACAGGTACAGGGCGTTCTCCGCCGTTGGCTCCTTCCGGCAGCGGCACGCGGCCCGCTCCACGCACCGGATGAGCCGCGTGTGATAGGCGCACAGCTTCCGCTCGAACGCCTCCGATTCCCTGGCCTGCTCCCAGGCGCGGCGCAGGCGCTGCTTCTCCTCCCCGGCCCGGTCCCGGCCCATGCGCTTTTCGTGAAAGTCCCAGTAGATGCTCCGCATGGCCGCGTAGGCCATCTGATCCGGCAGGCCGAGCCCGTCCGGCATATCCTCACCCCGCTGTGCCGCCTGCTCCCAGGGGAAGGTCCACTGCTCACTTACGTCCCCCACCCCCCATCTCCAGATACCACTCCAGCACGGCCACCGCCGCCTGCCAGCCGTGGCAGACCTGGGCGAAGTACCCGGCGGCATTGAGCCGTTCGATCCACCATTTCTGTGCCCGGGAGGTCTGGCCTGTATCCGTTTTCATCTCGATAAACAGGCCGTGGTACCGCCCCGAGGGCACCGGCAGGCACAGGTCCGGTACACCAGGTTTCACGCCCTGCTGCTTGAGGTGCCTGCCCTCCACGGTGTCCCGGGTGCCGCCGTTTGGAATGTGGAACAGCAGTGACAGCTCCGGCCACTGTGCCCGGATATGGGGCTGCTGGGACCACTTGAGCACACACTGCTGGTGCTGCGCTTCTGTCATGCGCCTCTCCTCCAATTCACCGATAGCCGGTTGATAATCTGACTGGCCTGCCCCTTCGTCAGGCCGGCACAGTCGAAATTCTTGCACTGCCTTCGGATCAGTTTCAGCTGTCCCTCCGTGGCCTCCGCCCTGCCCCAGCGCTTCACCCGGTTCAGATCCCAGAGATACCGCTGCTCCCCAAATCGCTGGCAGAGGACGGTGTACGCCCGGTCCAGCGCCTCCTGCATGTCCACCCTCGTCCCACCCAGATCCACCAGTCCCATGGCGTCCGGGCAGGGGACGGTCATCCGCTTTCCCCCGGCCAGGGAGCACACCATGCTCCCGTCCGGCAGTCTGAACCAGTTCACATCGTGGGTCTGGTACTTCTGCGATTTCGCCCACAGGTCCACGATCTCCACGTTTCGGATCCAGCTCTCCGGGCAGTCCGCCGCGTCCGCCGCCCGCGCCGGCAGCTCGAACAGGTTCCCCTGTAATTCGCTTTGCCGGCCCGCCGGAATATTTCCCACATCCAGACCCAGCAGGCTGGGCGCGGTACACAGGCTCGCCCGTCCCGTCACCCCCACGCAGTCGATGAGCACCAGCCGCTCCTTCCCCGGGTACAGACGCAGGCCCCGGCCCGCCATCTGGGCGTACAGACTGTCCGACTGGGTGGGCCGCGCCATGATGACCGTCTCTACCCGTGGGATGTCCGTCCCCTCCGTGAACACCATGCAGTTGACGATGCACGGGATATCCCCTGCGGTGAACGCCCGGATGATGGACGCCCGGTCCTTCGTCTCACCGGTCACTACCACCGCGCCGGGGATTTTTTCCGCGATCTCGTTGGCGTGGCGGACGCCGGCAGCGAAGATGAGCGTCGGCCCCGCGGCGTGCTCCCGGTAAGCCTGGGCAATGGCATCCGCCGTGCCGTCCATGGCCTCGTCCAGCTCCCCGGGGGCGTAGTCCCCCAGGCGGGTATGTACGGCTGTCAGATCATACCCGATGTCGATCCGCTTGCAGAAAATATCGCACAGATACCCGTTTTCGATGCCCCAGCGCAGATCCCGCTGGAAGATGATTTTTGAGAACACGCCGTCCAGGCGGACCTTGTCGCCTCTGTTTGGTGTGGCAGTGAACCCAATGAGCTTCTCCGGGCGGAAGTACTCAAATATTTTCCGGTAGGTCCCTGCGGCGGCGTGGTGTGCCTCGTCGCAGACGATCAGGCGGAAGTCATCCGGGCGGAACCGCTCCAGCCGCCGCAAAAGGCTCTGTACCGACGCGCTGACCACCTCCTCGCCATTGCTGCGCCGTCCGGCCCGCTCCACGCCGCAGGGGCAGTCAAAGTATTTTCCGGGCTGCTCCACCAGCTCCTCCCGATGGCTGAGGATATGCTGGACAACCAGTACGCGCTTCTTTTTATCCGTGGAGAGCGGCCCATTCAGGACTTCAAGTACGACATTCTGAAACACCCCAATGTGAAGCTGACCACAGATGGCGGGGCCGAACCGTACCGGCATGGGGAGGACACCCGCAGCATCGCTTCTATCCAGTTTGACCCGGAACTGCTGAAACAGGCGGCGGAGGTGGAACTGGACGCCGGACAACACCGCTTCATTCTTCTCAGCGAGGAAGAATTGGAGGAATATATCAACAGTTATGGAGGTAACGTACAATGAACATTTTCAAGAAGAACGAGAAGAACACCGGGAACCGTCTGCCCACGCCCGATAAGGTGAAAAAGGGCTTCCGCTACTACTGCTCCCTGGTGGCGGCGACCCCCTCACCGTTATCAACAACCTGTCCACGTTCATCTTCGGCCTGATCCGGGCCGTGGGCCTCATTCTGTTGGGCTGGGGCATCGTCCAGGTGGGCCTCTCCCTCCAGAGCCACGATCCCTCCCAGCGTTCCAACGGCTTTCTGACCCTGGCGGGCGGCGTCATTATCACCTTTGCCAAGGAGATTTTGACCCTTATCACCGGCGCGTAAGCACTCATTATCCACTGACACGGGGGCAGGCCCTCGTCGGCGCAAAGTCCGCATG
>CAJUQS010000085.1 GCA_910588365.1 uncultured Oscillospiraceae bacterium
CCGACGGGTGCTACAGCCTCATCCCCGGCCCGCTGACCTGCGTCAGTACGGAGGAGGGGCATATCCACGGTGAGAGCTGCTACGCCCCGCCTGAGCGGCAGCTGGTCTGCGGCCAGGAGGAGGCCCCGGCCTACACCCATACCCACACGCCCGCGTGCTACCAGCGCCAGCTGGTCTGCACCCTGACGGAGGGCCAGCCGGATACCGCCGGCGATCAGAACCTCTACGGCTCCGCAGATCTGACGGATGGCAATGCACCCCTGTCGGAGATGCTTCCCCAGTTCATGCCCGCGGCCCATGTGCATACCGACGCCTGCTACGAGACCGTCCGCGAGCTGACCTGCACGAGCCCGGCGGTGCCCCACGAGCACGACGCCACGTGCTATAACGAGCTGGGCGGGCTCGTCTGCGGCCGCCAGGTGCTGCGCAGCCACGTCCACAACGAGAGCTGCTTCACCCAGGTGGACCTCCCCCCCGCCGGCCAGCCGGAGGACACGGAGAAGACGCCCGCCTGCGGCAAGCCCGAGCACACGCACGACGAGACCTGCTACGAGCCCAAGCCCGCCGGCCCCAGCCAGGAGCAGCAGAATTGGGACGCCATCTTCTGGAGCAACACGGTGATGGATGCCAGCGACGCGGTGCTGGAATCCAGCGTACAGGGCGTTTGGAAGGACAGCAATGCTATGGACCAGGAGCTGCTGGCCGCCCTGCACAACGCGGCGCCGGCCGATCTGACCCGGTTTTTGGACCTGGCCACCATCCAGGTGGACGGCAGTCCCTACAGCGTGGACAGCCACGGCCCCATGGACGCGGAGAGCCCCTTCGCCGTGGCGCTGTCCTGGACGCTGGACGAGGCCCGGCTGAACAGCGCCGGGACCATGACCTATCACTACCGGTTCCCTGAGCAGATCCGGGTGGAGAACATCGAGCGGCGGGCCCTCAGCGACGCTGCGGTGGAGGGGGCGGTGGCCTACTCCGTCCAGGATAACCTGCTGAGCGTTACTTACCGTATTCCCGCAGAGAGCGCGAGCGTGCGCCTGGTCCTGCGGGCGAGCTGGGCCCCCGAGCTGGGGGAGAACACCCGCATTCAGTGGAGCAACGGCGCGTTCACCGACGTGACCTTCGCCAAGCCGGAGCTGGCCGTGACCAAGACCATGGGCGAGAACGGCCTGCGGGTGGAGGAGAGCGGCGAGGTCTGGGCGGACTACACCGTCACCGTGTCCAACACCGGCGCGGTGGCCGCCAAGGAGATCACCCTGACCGACACCATGGAATCCACTTACTTCCACTTTGCCCGGGGCGGCTTTGAGGGCGGCATGGACTACAGCGCCGCCGTCCAGACCGGAGCTGCCGTTCCCGGCGGGGACGCAGCCGCGCAGAACGGGGCGGCTGTCACCGGCGCGGAGGAGTTTTTGACCTTTGAGAACTACGACGGCGGCAATACCCTCACCTTCCCGGCCTTCGATCTGGCCGCGGGGGAGAGCCGGGTGTTCCGCTACAAGGCCCGCATGAGCGCGGAGGACCGCGCCGGCGTGGACAAGGCCATTCAGGACGGCTCCGCCGCCGGAGAAACCGTGCGCAACACGGCCAGGGCCGTCTGTGCCGGCTGCGGCGAGGAGGCGGAGCTCACCGCCAGCTCCCAGGGCACCTATAACGGCCTGGAGAGCAAGCACATTGAGGACTACTCCCAGACCTACAGCGGCGAGACCTTCGACGTGACCTTCACTGTCAACGGCGACGCCCAGCTCCCGGCGGGCATGACCGCGGAGAAGCTGGACGCCATCAGCGGCGAGGGGCTGACCCTGAGCGTGAAGGAGCTGGACGAGAGCGACGAGGCGTACCAGGCCTTCGCCCAGGCGGTGGAGCCGGAAGCGGAGGGGGAGGCCAGGGAGATGGACAGCCAGCTCATCGACCTGTCCGTGCTGGGCCTGGAGCTGCACTACAACGGCGTGGCGCTGGATCTGGCCGACTGCGAGGTGGAGGCCGCCGTCACCCCCAACGAGGCGCTGAAAAACTACCGCGAGCCCCTGTCCAAAGCCTACGCGATAAAGGATGAGGACGCGGAGAGTACGGAGGAAGACGAGGAGCAGTTCCTGGGCGACAAGGGTTTCGGCCTTGAGCTGAGAGCGTTCACCCTGGAGGAGAAGACCACTACCGACGTCATTGTGGGCGAGATCACCACCACCGAGCCGGTGGAGGAGGGGGCTGTATGTCTGGATGTCCACCTGGACGAGGACGCCGAGGAGCAGCAGCCTGCGGAAATCGAGCCGGTTACCTTTGCGGTAGAGAATGGCGTTGCGGCGTTCAGTACCAAACAGGTCGAGTATCCGGAGTTCAACGTGGTCTTCTATGCCAATCTGGAGCGGTTGGAATTTGGGCGGTCGGATGGCAATTTGACCATTATTGACACCAGGAAGAATGGCGATGGAACGGACGGAATTTTGCCGTCTGGAGCGAGTCCTAATAATACCAAGCTCACTGTCGATTCTACCGGAAAGATCCTGACCAAACTAGAAGAAACTCAGATTTTTGAGGCCATTCCGCTGCCGGTCAGCCCCTATCAGTCCTTGACGCTGGATCGGTTCAATGTTCTGGAGCAGTTTAAAGAGGAGCAAAAGACTTATGCGCTGACTGCGGCCTATATTCTTGACGCGGACGGAAATCCGAAAGAAACATTCGAGAATATAACTGCTGACGGCGCTAAGAAGATTGAGCTTAAAGATAAGTTGTCGGAAGGCGACACTGTCAAGATGGTCTTCAACACGGTGGAAGGGTCGCACCCAAACGCCGCTGTGTTCTATGACTATGACATTACGGACGGCAAAATCTATACAACACGGGATGAGACTACTAATGTGATCTCGAATCCCCAAAACACGAGTACGCAAAGTGATACCACCACGTATTATGTTGACACAAGGGAGAAGGGTATCAATAGTAGTGGTAACTACAGTGGAACAGGCGCGAGATATGGGTTTGGAAACAGTAACACTGATACCACAATTGGGGGGATGGCGGCAGGTCAGATAACGTGGAATGACAACCGCCTAAACATGGCGAATACAAAGGGTTTTGGCAATTGTACATTCGGGATTGCCGCACCATCTCTTGTGAACGGAACTCTTGCTTTTGCTGACGGCATTGATGGTCCGAAGATCTTTAACCAACCGAGTTCGGTGAAAGTAGAAGGTAAAACTACCTATCCCACTGAGTATTCTTTGGATTTCCTTCGGGAGGGTGATACCTACACTTTACGTTCAGTGGATGGTACAACGACCAAGAATTTGAATCTGCTTTACGAGAATCGGGGTAACTGGAACGGCAGTAAATGGCTATATACAAATGAATTTTGGCCAATGGATGCAGCGAGAACCTATGGTGCAGATGGTCACGATTTGAAATTTGGTTCCGCTGATAATGCAGGTAATCGAGTATCTTGGGCAGGGCAAAATCTACCGACCAGCGATTTCCCAGCACAGAAAAAGACTACTGGTGCCGGTTGGGTATCATGCGGCGATAAAGACCACAACTCCTTCTTTGGAATGCAGTTCTCCATCAAGTTTAAGATCCCGAAGGGATACATTGGCCCGCTGGACTACTGCTTCTTCGGCGACGACGACCTGTGGCTCTACCTGGAGTATCCGGATGGCGCCTCTAAACTCATTTGCGACATCGGCGGCGTCCACAGTTCCGTTGGCGAGTACGTTGACCTGTGGGATTACATCTCAAAGGAATCTCCGGCTGCGGGGGAATACAAGCTGCACCTGTTCTACACTGAGCGCGGCGCGTCCGGCTCTACCTGCTGGATGCAGTACACGCTGCCCGGCGTACAGTCTGTTCCTGTCGATGTTCCGCCCGAGCCTGATCTGAGCAATCTGCGCATTGAGAAAAAGGTCAATGGCGTGGCGGACGGCAATATGTTCTTCAATTTCAAGCTGAAGGTTAATAAGGTCAGTACCAACGTTGGGGATACGCATGTCAACGCTGCCTGCCTGTATCTGGACGAGAGCGGTCTGCCGGTTAAAAACCCGGTGGACAGCGCAGGCAATCCACGCCCGACGGACATCAGCGCAAACAAAGACTTTACATTCCAATTGAAGAAGGGCGAGTCCCTGCTGATCTCCAACCTGCCGAATAATACAACTTATGAAATCTGGGAGATTGGAGACGGAACAGAACGCAACGACTATGAGACGACGGTGGAGAAAACGGTAAACGGGACAACTGAGGCGTATCCCGGTTATGACGCTGAGGATAAGCGTGTTACCGGCCAAACCGAGAAGGACACCTCCATCCTGGTCACCTACACGAACACGTTCCACTACGCGCTCCCGGAGACGGGCGGACCCGGCACGGCCGGACAACTATGGTATACCTGCGCCGCGCTGCCAATGATGGCTGCGGCTGTTGTGGTGTATAAGAGGTCGAGAAGGAAAGGGGGGACTAGATTCTGAAAATGGTCTGCCCCGGCGATCGACCCATCGCCAGAGGTATACAAAACCACAATCCAAAATTTTTGAGATAAGGGTTGAAAGGAGACAAACAATGAATCGCATGAAAAAATTTGCCAGTATCATGCTGGCACTGGTCATGGCCTTCGCGCTCATGGCCCCCGCATTCGCAAGCACGGGCGGGGAGACAACTGGCCGCCCCCAGGCCCCGACCGCGACCACTGGTTCCATCACCATCAACAACGCCAGCAAGGGGCACACCTATAGTGCTTACCAGATCTTTGATGGTGACCTCAGCTATGACTCTGAGACAGACGGCGACTTGACGAACCCCACCCTGTCCAATGTTGAATGGGGTACTGGCGTGAACAAGACTGCTGTTACCGCCGCTTTGGCTAATACCGAATTTGCGGACATGACTGCTGCTGATATTGCCGCATATTTGAGCGATACAGAAACTGGCGGGGAAGCGACAGCCCGTAGGTTTGCCCAGGCAATCAGCGGCGTGCTGGCAGAAACTGCGCAGGGTACTGCGACTATCCGGGGAGAGGAAACGAGCTGCACAATCAGCGGTTTAGACTTTGGTTACTATCTGATTAAGGACACCGCTACTATTGCAGGCGATGACAACAAGGCTGACGCTGTTTCCCTGTTCATGCTCCAGGTGGTTGGCCCCACCACGGTTGAGTCCAAGGTCGGCACCCCCAGCTCCGACAAGAAGATCGTTACCGGTGAGAACTCCGAAGGCCGTGAGGTTGTCGGCGACTACAACATCGGCGACACCGTAAAGTTTGAGCTGACAGCCACCCTGGGTGACAACTACGATAAGTACACCACCTATAAGCTGGTGTTCCACGATACCATGAGCAAGGGCTTGACCTTGAAGGCGAACACTATTGTTGTCAAGATGGGTAACATTACGTTTACCCAGGTTACAGGTGATGAAAAGAATGGGTATACCGTGACAACTAGCACTGATGCAGAGGGTAATGCCACTCTGGACATCGCATTTGCTGATTTGAAGACAGCTGCTTCCGATGCTACGACAGGTTCTGTGATTACTGTTACCTATGAGGCAACTCTGAATTCTGATGCCGTAATCGGCAACCCTGGCAACCCCAACGAGATGTATCTGGAGTTCTCCAACAACCCCAATGATGATGGCGAAGGCAGCACCGACAATACTCCCCCGAAAGAAGTCCTGGTCTTCACCTACACTTTGGACAACACCAAGGTTGACGGTACAGACGAAACTGTTAAGCTGCCGGATGCCGAGTTCAAACTCAAGGCTGTTGACGGTGAGCATGCGGGCCAGTGGGTTCAGATTGACGAAAGTAGCAAGAAGGTCACTGGTTGGACTGATAGCGAAAATGATGCTTCCGTTCTGAAGTCTGGTTCCGATGGTAAGTTCACGGTCATTGGACTGGATGCTGGTAACTATGAACTTTGGGAGACCAAGGCCCCCGTGGGTTACAACAAGCCCGAGAAGCCTTTCAAGATTGAAATCAAGGCGAGTTTTGATGAGAGCTACGATGGAAGCGCCAAGGATGAGACTGTTTTGGAGAGCCTGGGCATCCGTGTTGATGAAGCTGTAAAGGCTGATACTGAGAATCCTGAACAGAATGTTCCCGATTACAAGCCTGGCGATGTCGCCTCTGGTGTCGTTGGTGCCTCCATCGAGAACAACAAGGGTGCTATTCTCCCCGAGACCGGCGGCATCGGTACCAAGATCTTCTACGCTGTGGGCGGTCTGCTGACCGTGGGCGCTGTGGTTCTGCTGGTCACCAAGAAGCGCATGAACGCTGACGACAAGTAAGAGAACTGAAAAAACGAGCAAGCAACGTACATTTCAGGCTCCGGGGGCCTCGGGCCCCCGGGCCTCTTGGTAATGTGGGACGCCTATGAAGAAACATCTCTCCACCATCCTCCTGGTCGCCGTGCTGGTGGTTGGCGTGGGCCTGATGGCCTATCCCTCGGTGAGCGACTGGTGGAACTCCTTCCACCAGACCAGGGCCATTGCCAGCTATTCCGACGCCGTGGCCGTCATGGACAACACCGACTATGAAAAGCTCTGGAACGACGCGGGCGTCTACAACCAGACCCTGGCGGAAAAAGCAAATCCCTTTTTTATCACCGAGGAGGACCAGCGTCTCTACGAGGAGTGTCTGAACATCTCCGGCACCGGCGTCATGGGCTATATCGACATCCCCGAGATCAAGTGTACCCTGCCCATCTACCACGGCACCAGCGACGCGGTGCTCCAGGTGGCGGTGGGCCACGTGGAGGGCTCGTCCCTACCCGTGGGCGGCGAGGGGAGCCACTGCGTCCTCTCCGGCCACCGGGGACTGCCCAGCGCCCGTCTGTTCACGGATCTGGACCAGCTGGTGGCGGGGGATCTGTTCAAGCTGCAAATTCTGGATGAGACCCTCACCTATGAGGTGGACCAGATCCACATCGTCCTGCCCAACGAGCTGGACAATCTGGGCATCGAGGAGGGGAAGGACTACTGCACCCTGGTCACCTGCACGCCCTACGGCGTCAACTCCCATCGGCTTCTGGTCCGGGGACACCGGGTGGCCAACGAGTTCAGCCTCTCCACCGCCCACGTCGCTGCCGACGCGATCCGTATTGACCCCATCCTTGTCGCTCCCGCCGCCTCGATGCCCATGCTGCTGCTGCTGTTTGTGTGGCTGATGGCGGACGGCGGCAGGAAAAAGAAGAAGTAGAAAGGCAGGCATCCTTATGAAATGGAAGCAATATATCCGGCGGACGGCGGCGGTGGTGCTGTGCCTGTTGCTGGTTTTGTGCAACATGCCCTCTGCCGCCTCCGCAGCCGCCTCAGAGCCGTACCCCTTTCCCGTCATTGACGATCTGAACCGGCTCTGCTCTCTCAGTGTGAATATCGGCGCACCCGGCGTACCCGTGCGCGTCTACCGCGTGGCGGACGTATCCGCCGATGTCCGCTTCACCCTGACGGGGGATTTCACCCGCTATAACGTCAGTCTGGACAACATGACCAGCACCAAGTGGCGGGATCTGGCTCAGACTCTGCGGGGCTATGTGTTCCTGGACTCCCTGACGCCCTGCCGCGCCGGCATGACCAACGGGGAGGGCATTGCCGTCTTCTCCGATCTGCCGGTGGGGCTGTACCTGGTGGACGCTGACGCCTACAAGGACCCGGAGGGCTCGGGGAAGACCATCCAGCCCGCCGCCTTCACCGTCTGCCTGCCCAACTGGGAAGCGGAGACGGACGAGGCGACCGGGGCCATCACCGGCGGCCACTGGCAGTATAACGTCTCCGCCCGGCCCAAGTACAGGGACCTGGACGGCGAGATCACCATGCGCCGTGTGCTCAAGGTCTGGGACGACGCCGGGAACGAGGCCAACCGCCCCGCCCGGATCACTGTGTCTCTGCTGAAGAACGGCGAGATCTATGACACGGTGGAGCTGACGGCGGAGAACAACTGGCGCCATGCCTGGGAGGAGCTGGACGGAAGTGCCGACTGGACGCTGGTGGAGACCGGCGGGTCCGGCTATACGGTTTCCGTGTCCCTCCAGGGGCTGACCTTCGTGCTGACCAACTCCTACAGTCCGCCGGACAATCCCCCGCCTCCGGACAATCCGCCTCCCCCGGATAACCCCCCGCCGCCGGACAATCCGCCCCCGCCCGACAATCCCGACAATCCGCCGGACACCCCGGACAATCCGGATAACCCGCTGACGGACATCCCGGACGATCCGCCCCCGGAGGTCCGCTATCCCGATCTGCCGCCCCTGCCGGACGTGGACATCCCCGACCCGGATGTGCCGCTGGCCACGACGGAGCCGGATCCGGATACGCCCGATCCGGACACGGTAAACATTGACGATCCGGACGTGCCGCTGGCCACCCTGCCTCAGACGGGACAGCTCTGGTGGCCTGTGCCGCTGCTGGCGGCCAGCGGGATGATGCTGTTGCTGCTGGGTCTGATTTGGAACAGAAGGGGACGGAGCGATGAGGGATAAGAAGGGGCTGGTCCTCATTCTGGGCGGGCTGCTGCTGATTGCGGCAGCCGCCCTGCTCTCCGTGTACAACGTGTGGGACGCGGATCGGGCCGGGACGGCCTCCCAGGCCGCCCTGAAGAACCTGGACCAGCAGATCCCCGTGCTGGCGGAGCTGAACCTGCCGGAGGAGCTGATCCCTGACTATATCCTGAACCCCAAGATGGATATGCCCACCCAGGAGGTGGACGGCTACCAGTATATTGGCCGCATCGACATACCGGCGCTGGAGATCTCCCTGCCGGTGATGGACTCCTGGAGCTATCCCCAGCTGAAGATCGCCCCCTGCCGCTATCGGGGCTCGGCCTATCTGGATAACCTGATTTTGGCCGCCCACAACTATACGCGGCACTTTGGCGGTATCCACACCCTGGTTCCCGGCGACGCTGTGGTCTTCACGGACACGGACGGAAACATCTTCCCCTACACCGTGGCGGACCTGGAGCAGCTGGAACCCACGGACATCAAGGAGATGGAGGCCGGCGACTGGGATCTGACCCTGTTCACCTGCACCGTGGGCGGACAGTACCGGGTGACCGTGCGCTGCACGCGTGACGAAACGCCCCCGCTCTGATACTTTTTCTTGGAAGAAAAAGTACCAAAAAGAACTTTGCTTTCGCCCTCAAAACAGTTGCAGTTTCTAGGGCGTGTTTGAAAAACGTCAAAACGCCCAAACAGCGGATCTCTTTCCGACAGACTGCGTTAAAAAATCTTGAAATACACAAAGTATTCCTGTGATTTTTTGCCTTGTATGGCGAAAAAATCTCTCGCTGTTGGTCATTCCGCCATTTATCAAACAAGCCCTGGTTTCCCGCACGGTAACGATATTGCACTTTTTAATCGGTGAATCGTATGGGAACATGTATTCACAAGCGTTGACATCCGAACACCTGCGCTGGAACGCGCGGCCGGAGGTTCTCCGGCCGCGCGTCCGCCATATGTCAAAAAAGTGGTTTTGCCACTTTTTGAAAAGGAAGGACCGGGCCGAGTTCGGCCCGCAAAGTACTTTTTCGACGTACATGCCGCCGAAAAGTGATTAGATTTTATTTGCGCCTGCGGGCGCAAACTCCTGCGGAGAGCTTTTTGACAGTCTGCGGCAAAACTCCGTTTTGCCGCAAAAAATTCTTTTTGATCCTTTTTCTTTTAAGAAAAAGGATGACTACCACAAAGGAGATCGACATGAAGAAACTACGCAGCGCTCTGCTGGCCCTGACGGCGGGGCTGTGCCTGACGGTCCCCGCCCTGGCGGCGGAGGCGCCGGCCTTTTCCGACGTGCCGGAGGACCACTGGGCTTATTCCTACGTGCAGCGGGCCGCTCTGGCGGGGGTAGTCAACGGCACCGGCGGCGGGCAGTTCTCCCCGGACAAGCCCCTGACTCTGGCGGAGTTCACCGCCATGGTCCTGCGGGGGGTCTACGGGGAGGAGCCAGAGCACACCGGCGCGGGCCAGTGGTACAGCGCCTATACCGCCGCCGCCGACGCCCTGGGCCTCTATGAGGGCACGGACGTGGCGGAGCGCTTCGCCGGAAGCGGCGAGGCGGACTACGGCGCCTTCCTACACAACGGGATCGACTGGGAGGCCACCCGCTACACCATGGCCGTGATGATATACCGCGCCGCCGTGAGCGGCAGCGCCGGCCTGCCCTACACGGAGGAGGAGATCCAGTCCGCCCGGGACTGGGCGGAGCGGGGCGCGGAGGTTGCCATCGGGGACTGGGTCCTGATCCCCGCGCAGTACCGGGAGAGCGTGACCTTCTGCTTCCGCTGCGGTCTGCTGGAGGGCATGGACAGCCTGGGTTCCTTCAACGGCGAGGACACCGTCACGCGGGCCCAGGCCGCCGCCGTGCTCTGCCGGGTGCTGGACGCCAAGGAGGGGCCGGAGGATTCGGCGGCGGACGACCCGGACTGGGACGGCCCCCTCATGCCCAACGGCCGGCCAATGACAGAGGAAAACGTCCGCGCCGCCATTGAGGCGCTCAAAAGCGAATTCCCGGAGGGGATGGAGTGGACCAACGCCAGCCTCTACCAGTCCCACGCCCTGCGCACCAACGGCTACGGCTGTGCCGGGTTTGCCCTCCGGTGCAGTGACACGGCTTTCGGAGACCTGCCGGTCAGCCGGAAGCACAGCAGCTTTGACGAGATCCGGGTGGGAGACATGCTGCGCGTCCATGGCAACACCCACTCCGTGATCGTCCTGGAGAAAAAGGCAGACAGCGTCATCATAGCCGAGGGGAACTACAGCGGTCTGATTCACTGGGGCCGCGAGCTCGCCAGGGAGAGCCTGGAGACAGACCAGCATTTCTATGTGGAGACCCGGTATCCCAAGGATGCGTAAGAGCCTGTTTAACATCTCCCCGCGCCCGCCTTGGCGGCATATTTTCCGCCCTGACTGCGTTAAAAATCCTTGCAATCCGTCAGGATTGCTGCGGCTTTTTGCCTTGCAGGGCAAAAAATCTATCTCGCCAATCCGC
>CAJUQS010000086.1 GCA_910588365.1 uncultured Oscillospiraceae bacterium
CAGAGCCTGCAAGGGGGGCCCTCCGAATCGCTGCGCGGCAAAACCGCAGGCACTTCCCCCGCTGCTTCGCCCCCGTTAGGACCCGTGGATAGACGATAGGCAGCGGCAGGCGAAGGGCTGGCACCGTCGGCAGAATCAATCCAGCTACAGCAGAGGGCAAATAAACAAAAAATTGGGGATTCTCAAGGGGCCTTGCCCCTTGAGCGCCCTTTTGGTTACTTTTCCGGCGAGGGAAAAGTAACCAGGCGTCCCCGCGGGGCCGCGAAGGCCCCGTAAAGCCCAGTCCGGCGGGGCGCTCAGAGCAGCCTCGCCGCCGAAATCCCATTGACGATGCTGTGAACCAGTACGCTCCCCCACAGGGTTCCGGACCGCTCATAGGTCCAGGCCAGCACCAGGCCGGGGACCACATACTGGACCGCCGGCAGCAGATACGCCGGATCGCGGCCTGCCGCCGCGAACTGCCAGACGTGGAGCAGGGCGAAGGCCAGACAGGAGACCAGATAGGCCGCCGGACGGCTCACCTCCCGGATGTTCCCGAAGAGGTACCCCCGGAACAGGACCTCCTCCACAAAGGGCGCCAGAACGACCACAATCAGCACCATGCTCCGGGGGGACTCCGCCAGCTTTCCGGCAATGGCCAGATCGTTGAGGTTCTCCGCCTGGAAAAACCGCCCCGTCAGCCGCCACGAAAGCTCGCTGAGCAGGAAAAACGCCGCCAGTCCCAGCAGGACCGTCCTGACCGTCCCCCAAAGGCGGCCGAGGAAGCAGCGGGTGGTCCGCTCCAGGTAGCCCCAGAACACCGCCGCCGTCAGGGCGAAGAGAACATAGTGGTAGGCCGCGTCCCGCACGCCCTCCCCCAGCGTCCGCCCCAGCAGCCGCTCCGCCAGGGCGAAGGCCGGGTCCGCACACAGGGGCAGCGCCCACAGGTAGGCCGCCAGCAGCACGCCGCCCCACAGCCGCTCCCGGTTTGTCATGTTCTGGATCTGACCGTCTCCAGCCAACCGGCCCACCCCCAAACAATTTTATTGCAGCTTCTGCTTCAGCTCATACAGCAGGCCCATGGCCTCGATGGGCGTGAGGGCGTCGGGCTGAACCCGGCGCAGGCGGTCGATGACCTCCGCCTCCCCCAGGGCCTCCAGGGATACCTGGTCCGCCTTGGGCGCGGCCAGCAGGGGCGGCGTGCGCCCGGACTGGCTCTCCAGGTCCTTCAGGATGGCCCGGGCCTTCTTCACCACCGTCTCCGGCAGGCCCGCCAGCTTGGCGACCTCGATGCCGTAGCTCCGGTCCGCCCCGCCGGGGAGGATCTTGCGCAGAAACACAATCTCGTCCCCCCGGCTGCGGATGGCGATGTTGTAGTTCTTCACCCCCGGCAGGGTGTTCTCCAGCTCCGTCAGCTCGTGGTAGTGGGTGGCGAACAGGGTCTTCGCCCCCAGCTTCCTCTTGTCGGCGCAGTGCTCCAGCACCGCCTGGGCGATGCTCATGCCGTCAAAGGTGCTGGTGCCCCGGCCAATCTCGTCCAGGATGAGCAGGCTGCGGCTGGTGGCGTGCTTGAGGATGTCCGAGACCTCGGTCATCTCCACCATGAAGGTGGACTGCCCGGCGCTGAGATCGTCGCTGGCCCCGATGCGGGTGAAAATCCGGTCCACCACGCCCACGCGGGCCGCCCGGGCCGGGACGAAGGAGCCGATCTGGGCCATGAGGGTGATGAGGGCGACCTGGCGCATATAGGTGGACTTGCCGGCCATGTTGGGCCCGGTGATGATGGCCACCCGGTTCTCCTGCCGGCCCATGTAGGTGTCGTTGGGCACGAAGAGGCTCCCCTTGAGCACCCGCTCCACCACCGGATGGCGGCCGTCGTGAATCTCGATAACGCCCTCCTCGTCCACGGCGGGGCGGCAGTAGCTGTTCCTGGCCGCGGCGGAGGCGAAGGAGCACAGGGTGTCCAGCCCGGCGACGGCGGCGGCAGAGGCCTGGATGCGGCCCATCTGCCCCCCCACCTGCTCCCGCAGCCGGCTGAACAGCTCGTATTCCAGGGCCGTCACCCGGTCGTTGGCGGTGAGGATGGTGTGCTCCAGGTCCTTGAGCTCCTGGGTGATGAACCGCTCGCAGCCCGACAGCGTCTGCTTGCGGATGTAGGTGTCCGGCACCTGGTCGTAGTAGGACTTGCTGATCTCGATATAGTAGCCGAAGACCTTGTTGTACCCCACCTTCAGGCTCTTGATGCCGGTCCGCTCCTTCTCCCGGGCCTCCACCTCGGCGATGACGCTCTTGCCGCCGCTGAGGATGTCCCGGAGCTTGTCCACCTCCTGGTCGTAGCCCGGACGGATAAAGCCACCCTCCCGGACGGAGAAGGGCGGCTCGTCCACGATGGCCCGGCGCAGCAGATCGCACACGTCCTCCAGGGTGTCCAGCTCCTCCGCCAGCTCCCCCAGCAGCCCGGCGGGGAAGGGGGCGAGCCGGGCCTTCAGCTCCGGCAGCCGCTCCATGGCGCCGCGCAGGGCGGCCATATCCCGGCCCCCGGCGCTGCCGTACACGACGCGGCTGATGAGCCGCTCCATGTCGCCGATGCCCGTCAGGGCGGCGATGAGCTCCTCCCGGCCCACGGCGTCCTTCACCAGGGCCTCCACGGCCCCCAGCCGCCGGTTGATGGCGGTGACGCTCAGCAGGGGGCGCTCCAGCCAGGAGCGCAGCAGCCGCCCGCCCATGGCGGTTTTCGTCCGGTCCAGCACCCACAGCAGGCTCCCCCGCTTCTCCTTGGCGCGCATGGTGGCGGTGAGCTCCAGGTTCCGCCGGGTGTTCAGATCCAGCTCCATGAACCGGCCTTCCTCGTAGTACTCCAGATCGTTGATGTGGCTGAGATCCGTCTTCTGGGTCTCGTAGAGGTAGCACAGCAGCCCGCCCAGGGCCATCATGGCGGCGGGATTGGACCGGGGCAGGCGGGCGGCGGCCTCGGCGCCGTACTGCTTTTCCACCTGGCGGGCGGCGCCCTCCAGGGCGAAGCGGCGCTCGCCGTAATTCTCCGCCCGGCAGCCCAGCTTCTCCCGCAGCAGCTCCAGCAGCTCCTTCCGGCCGAAAGCGCCGTCATTGAGCACCGCCTCGGCGGGGGAGAAGCGCCCCAGCTCGTTGCACACGTGGACCAGCCGGTCCGGGCCGGAGAAGGCGGTGGCGTGGGTCTTGCCCGTGGTGATGTCGCAGAAGCACAGCCCGGCGTTTTCCCCGTCCATATAGACGGCGCAGATGTAGTTGGACTGGCTCCCCTCCAGCATGGAGCTGTCCACGGTGCCGGGGGTGACCACCCGGATGATGTCCCGCTTGACCAGCCCCTTGGCGGCGGCGGGGTCCTCGGTCTGCTCGCAGATGGCCACCTTGTAGCCCTTGGCGATGAGCCTTGCGATGTAGCCGTCGCAGGAGTGGTAGGGGACGCCGCACATGGGGGTGCGCTCCTCCTCCGGCCGGCTCCGGTCCCGGGTGGTCAGCGTCAGATCCAGCTCCTGGCTGGCCAGCAGGGCGTCCTCGTTGAACATCTCGTAGAAGTCGCCCAGGCGGAAGAACAGAATGGCGTCCTTGTTCTGCTCCTTGATCTCCAGATACTGCTTCATCATAGGGGTTGTGTCGGCGGGCATAGGCGCTCCTTTCTCTGCCGCGGCTCGGCGGATTCTTTATTGACCGCCGGGGTTGACAATCCCGGCGGATTGGGGTATCATACAAACAGAAAGGGCGCTGCGGCAAGCGGTTGGCCCGGTCATTGGATCAAGTTGTCAAAAAGCAGACAACCGTCACCGTGCGGGGTGGCGGTTGTCCTCTTTGATACGTATGGTCACGACAAAGCCGCGCCAGTGAAACGTAATAGTAAGAGGCATATGCACACCCTTCCGGAGGCCGCAGCCAACCGCCTACGCTCTATGCAGCGCCGGTACCAGAATATCACATTTTCCAACAGATTGCAAGCGCCCGGTCCGGCGAATGGGCGAGGGCTATCAAAAGACAACCGTCACCGTGCGGGGTGGCGGTTGTCTTTTTGCCCGCGAGCCGGCGCGGGGCGTATCTGTTCCCACGGGGGACTTGTACCTTTTCCCTCGCCGGAAAAGGTACCAAAAGGGCGCTCAAGGGGCAAGGCCCCTTGAGAATCCCCAATTTGTTGTTTATTTGCCCTCTGCTGTACCTGGTTTGATTCTACCGGCGGTGCCTGCCCTTCGTCTGCCGCTGCCTATCGTCTATCCACGGGTTCTAACGGAGGCCCCTGCTGTGGCACATCGGTGCGGTGCAGATTTGCATGGCAGCGATTCGGAGGGTCCCCCGCTGCTGACTCTGCCCCTTTAAGAGGCCGGCAGGCGGAGTTGGATGACCGCCAGACCACCAGATCAGAACCCCGAAGGAAACTTTCGTTCACGGGGCACCGCAGCTCTTCACCTGGGAGCGTGTTCGTAGATCCCCCGCCGAGGCAGGCCGTCCCGTTGGGGCGGCCCCGAGAGGGGGCCCGGGGTCTCCCCGGCGCATTTTTGGGTACTTTTTGTGCGCACAAAAAGTACCCGCGGGGTGTGGGGGCGCGAAGCCCCCACTTGGCTCGCGTCATTGGGCCTGTGGCCCAACGACTGCTCGGGCGACGCAAGCGCCGCCTTGGGGCGCGAAGCCCCCACTTGGCTCGCGTCATTCGGCAAAGCCGAACGACTGCTCGGGCGACGCAAGCGCCGCCTTGGGGCGCGAAGCCCCCACTTGGCTCGCGCCATTCGGCGTTCCGCCCAACGACTGCTCAAAGCTCTCCGAACAGCGCCCAGGTATTGCTCCCCGTGATGTTTACCTCCGCATACCTGCCAATCAAAGACGCCTCCCCCCTCAGGTGTACCAGCCGCCCGCCGTGGGTGCGGCCGGAGAGAGGCCACTGGGGATCCCCGCTCTCGCCGTCCACCAGGACGGTGAGCCGCTTCCCCACGTACTCCCGGTGGAGCTCGCCGGAGATCCGGTTCTGGGCGTCCAGCAGCTTGTCAAACCACACCTGCTTCTCCGCGCGGCTCACCGGGTCCGGCATCTGGGCCGCCGGGGTCCCGGGCCGGGGGGAGTAGATGAAGGTAAAGAGGGCGTCATAGCGGACCTCCTCAATGAGGGAGACGGTCTCCATGGCCTCCTCCTCCGTCTCGCCGGGGAAGCCGATGATGATGTCGCTGGTCAGCACCAGATCCGGCATCACCTGCCGGGCGTACCGGACCTTCTCCAGATACTGCTCCCGGGTGTAGCCCCGGTTCATGGCCTTCAGCACCCGGCTGGAGCCGGACTGGACCGGCAGATGGAGCTGCCTGGCCACGTGGGCGGATTTGGCCATCACGTCAAAGAGCCGCCGGTCCGCGTCCTTGGGGTGGCTGGTCATGAAGCGGATCAGGTACTCCCCGGGGATCCGGTCGATCTCCTCCAGAAGGCCGGCAAAGTCCATGGGCTCGTCCAGATCCTTGCCGTAGGAGTTGACGTTCTGCCCCAGCAGGGTGATCTCCCGGCAGCCGGCCTCCGCCAGCTGGCGGATCTCGGCGAGGATGTCCGCCGGGTTCCGGCTCCGCTCGCGGCCCCGGACATAGGGCACGATGCAGTAGGAGCAGAAGTTGTTGCACCCGTACATGATGGAGACCCAGGCCTTCACGCCGCTCTCCCGGACCACGGGCAGACCCTCGGCGATGGTGCCGTGCTCATCGGCGATGGAGAAGACCCGGCGGCGGCCGGCGCAGACCTCATAGAGCAGCTCCGGGAACTTCCACAGGGCCTGGGGGCCGAAGACCAGATCCACGTGGCGGTAGGACTGCCTGACCTTCCGGGCCACCGCCTCCTGCTGGGCCATGCAGCCGCACAGGCAGATGATGGCGTCCGGGTTGTTCTCCTTGACGTGGACCAGCTGGCCCACCACGCCGAAGACCTTCTTCTCCGCGTTCTCCCGGATGGCGCAGGTGTTGATGACGATGACGTCCGCCTGCCCGGGGTCCCGGGTGAAGCCGCAGCCCATCTCCCGCAGCATTCCCATGATGCGCTGGCTGTCCGCCACGTTCTGCTGGCACCCGTAGGTGTCCACCATGGCCAGAATCCGGCGGCCGCGCTGCCGGAGGAGGGCGGCGGCGCGCCGGGTAAACTCCCGCTGCCGGTCAATCTCGCCGGCGGGGAGGACGACGTGTGTTCTATCCAAAGTCGTTCTCCTTATATATGTGAAATATGTTTTCATTATAGCGCGGAAACGGGAAAAAAACAAGCCTTGGCGAAGAGAAAACGCGCCTCGTCATTTCACCGGCCGTTCCGGCGGAAAGGGAAACAAAACCAGGGCGTTTCCTGCATACCTTCCCAATATCTGCGGATACTAACCATGTTTTCCAGAGCAATGAAAATTTTTGTCCCCCGCGGGCGGGGGAAATATGGGAGGAATCGAGAATGAAAGCAACCGGAATCGTGCGCCGCATCGACGATCTTGGGCGGGTGGTCATCCCCAAGGAGATCCGGCGCACCATGCGTATCCGCGAGGGCGACCCGTCACAGACAACATTGGAGCCGTGGGAGCGGTTCTGCGCCGGGGTGATGGGGCTGGAGAAGCGGATGGGGTGGGGTACATAGGCGGTTTGACTTGTTGACGCGGGCAGGAAATGGTATAATAGAGAAGAGAGCGTTTCACACAGGCTGAAAGGATATGTGTATGGATGAATTGACAAAACGGGAAAACCTGCCGGACAGCCCCCAGTCGGAGGACGCCTACCGCTCCATCCGGGGCTATGTCATCGAGGCCCAGGGGCAGGTCTATGCGGCGGTCAACGCCGCCATGGTGACGGCCTATTGGAAGATTGGCAAGTCGATTTTTGAAGCCTGCGGGGAGAATGACCGGGCGGCCTACGGCAAGCAGGTGCTCCAGTACATTTCTGAGCGGCTGACCGAGGAATTTGGGAAGGGCTTTAATCTCCGAAATCTGCGGTATATGCGGCAGTTCTATCTGGCGTTCCCAAATGTGAACGCACTGCGTTCCGAATTGAGCTGGACCCATTACCGCTCCCTGATGAAGGTAAGTGACGCCAAGGCGCGAACCTTTTATCTGGAGGAGTGTGCGAAGGCGGGCTGGAGCTCCCGGCAGCTGGAGCGGCAGATCAACACCATGTTCTACCAGCGGATGCTGGCCAGCCGGGACAAGGAGAGCGTGGCGGCGGAGATCCAGACCACGGAGCCCAAGCCCGAGTACGAGCGGATTATCAAAGACCCCTATGTGCTGGAGTTTCTGGACCTTCCGGCCAACGAGCACTTCTATGAGTCTAACCTGGAACAGGCCCTGATCGACCATTTGCAGAAATTCCTCCTGGAGCTGGGCCGCGGGTTCTCCTTTGTGGCGCGGCAGAAACATTTCAATGTGGATGGACAGCATTTTTATATTGATTTGGTGTTTTATAACTATATCTTGAAGTGCTTCGTGCTGATCGACTTAAAGACGGGCCTCCTTACCCACCAGGACATCGGGCAGATGCAGATGTATGTGAATTATAGTCGACGCACTTGAGAAGAGGTAAAAAGGAGGGGAGGAAAAATGACGCGGGGCAAGGCGGAGGATGCAGGCGGGCTGACGCCCGCCAAAGACGACAACGCCGCCCCGTATCATTTTGACCGCCGAACTTTACC